>JAYVLW010000631.1:0-8786 GCA_043759315.1 Myxococcales bacterium | reverse complement strand
CCGAAGACCGAGACCAAGGCCGAGACCAAGACGGCCCCGAAGACCGAGACCAAGGCCGAGACCAAGACGGCCCCGAAGACCGAGACCAAGACCGTCGCGAAGACCGAGACCAAGACGGCGCCAAAGCCCAAGACCGAAACCAAGGCGGCGCCCAAGACCGAGACCAAGACGACGGCGAAGACCGCCCCGAAGACGGAGACCAAGACCACGACGAAGACGACGACCAAGACCGAGACGAAGCCGCCGCCCAAGAAGGGCGATTTGTTCGACTCGCGACACTGAGCCGGCGACGCGCCCGGAACCCGGAGTTGACCGTGGGGTTGGAGCGTGCGACTTCGGGCGACGGCCTGCGTGCTGGAGGCTTAGAACGAGCCGCCCAGGATCACCGACGCGCCCTCGGCATCGACAACCGGTGTCAGCCGGAGCGCGTGCTCCTCCGCGTGCGCACCCTTCGGCGCGGTCAGGTAGAGCACCACGCCGCCGATCACCGCCGCACCGCCGATGATGGCCACCACGGTCGCGATGTTCGCGGTGTGCCGTGCGTCGTGCGTGGTCTTCAGGCCGGCGGCGTCGCACATCGAGGTCGAGCCCATGCAGTTCGCGGAGAGCGCGTCCTTGTACTTGCCGCGCGCGGACAGCGTGATGCCACCCGCGACGCCCACCGCGACGACCCCGCTCGCGCCGACGACGATGCCGGCGATCCGACGCGTCCGGCCGGGCACCGGCGGTGCACCGACGCTCGGTGAGGGATCGGGATCCGGCTCCGCGCCGTTTGGATCGGGCTGCTTGGTCTTCCAGCCGTCGCCCTTCCCCTTGCCGGTCCCCTTCCCCTTCGGGATCTCGAGTGCGATCTCGGAGCTACCGCCACGCTCGAGGGGAACGACCTTCTTCTTGGCCTTGCCCTCGACCGTGAACTCGATGACGTGGGCCCCAGGATCGACGCGCTGCTCGATGCCGAACACCGCCGGCGAGACCGGCTTGCCATCGAGGGTCACCGTGGCGACGACGTCGGGGTCGGCGCCGTCGGGGATCTTGACCGTGAGTCGAGGAACGTTCGTATCGAGCTCTTCGGCGAGCGTGTGGATCTTTCCCGCGCGATCATCCTTCGACGCCGCCGCCATGGTCTCGGCGTCGGTGTACCAGCGGTACGCGAGCGCGAGCTTGCCCCACTCCTCGTAGCACTTGCCGACGTTGAGCTTCGCCCCGATGCCGGGGTCGAGCTTGTCGACCTGCTCGAACGTCGCGCACGCTTCGGGGTAGCGCTTCTCGGCGAGCAGCTTCTTCGCCTTCTTGAACAGCGCGTCGGCCCTGTCGGCGTGGGCGCTGCCCGCGAGCGCGAGCAGGACCGCCAGCGCAGCGCGCTTCACGGCGTCACCGTGAACGCTCCACCGTCGAGATAGCCGACCGCCAGGGGCAGCTCGCGCCGCCGCAGGTCACCGATCTCGACGTCGGGATAGCCGCCCTGGATGCAGATCGCGCGCAGGTTGTAGCTATGGCCCGCCACGAACAGATCCGGCGGTAACGTGATGTCGGGCTTCAGCGCCGTCGCGCTGAGCACGATGTTCTGGACCCGCGCGGTGGCGCTGACGTTCGGGACGAGCTCGTAGAGCTGCACCTGGTACAGCGTGTTGGTGGTGATCGCGGCGACGAACGTGACCCTCACCGGCTTCGTCGGCTTCGCGATCGACAGGCCATCCGTCGACAGCGGCTTGCCATCGACGGTGATGACCTCCGGCAGGCCGGCGGGCAGATCGAGCACCATCCCGGCGGTCGGCGCCACGACCTGATAGAGGCCGGCGTGCAGATCGATCGGCGGCTGCCCGGCCTGCGTGTAGGTGCGCGTGGCGACGGTGGTCCAGGTCAACGTCGTCGGCCAGCCCTTCGCGACGAACGGGTTGCCGTAGGCCACGCTGATCATCCCCGTGTCGGCCATCGCGACCGAGGCGGCGTGGAGCAGCGGGCCGTTGTCGTTCGCGATCTCGTAGCCCGGCGCCGCGTGGAGGTACCAGGCCATCGACAGCGCGGGCATCGCGGGGCGTGCCGGCGCGAAGCGCTGGGCGACGGCGGTGGGCGGACCGACCTTGATGTCGAGCGTCTGGTTCGCGGCGACTGCCGTCACCGTGCCCATGATGCTGTCGGCGCCGGTCTGATCGAACGGCGTCGCTTCCATCACCCCGGTGAGGCGGTTGCCGATGTAGCGAAGGAACATCACCGCGTCGGCGGTGGTGATCTTCTCGAGCGGGCGCCCGGTGAGGCTCGACACCGAGCTGAACGGGAACGTCAGTGGCCCGAACGCCAGCGCACCGACCGCCGGGAGCTCCGCGCCGGCGAACCCGCGCGTGGTCCACGAACCGAGGGTGTAGAGCTGGAACGACTCGGTCGCCGCGAATGCCGTGGGCAAGGTCGCGCGCAGCGTGACCATCGCGCCTGCCGGCGCCGGCTGGGGGTTCGCGTGCTCCATGCGACCGTAGAGGCCGATCAGGTCGCGCAGCGGGAAGTCCCACAGCTTCGCGACCGGCTCGGGATAGTCCGGGGTCTGGAACCGGACCGGCGGCGTCCCGTCGGCGATCGCGGCGGACCAGGTATCCGGCATCGTCAGCTCGGCCGAGACGTGCCGGATGCCGTCGGGCTCCGCGTCATCGAGCACGAGGTACTCGGCGGTGAGGCCGGTCAGATCCAGCGGCGTCCGCACGACCGTGGCGCCGATCGAGATCTTCTCGAGCTGCAGGCTGACCCGCTCGACGGGGACAAGACCGGTCGTGTCGTCGATGCCCGCGAGCTGCGCACAGCCCACGAGCCCACCCAGGACAACGCCCGGGAGGACGCATGACATCCGGCCCATCTCGAAAATTCTAACACCCCCGCTCCCGCCCGCGCGCCTTACTTGTCGTTCGTGTCGCCGCCGTCACCTTCGCCGTCGTCGCGGCGCCAGAACCGCAGGCGCGACCGGCTGTCCCGATTCCCGATGTCCTTGTCGTCCTTGTCTTTCTCGTCGCCGCCGGGTGCGCCGGGCTTGTCGTTGCGCTTGAGTCGCACCGACGCCTTCACGTCGGGCTCGGCGCCCGTGAACTTCTCGCTGTTGGGGATGAACCGGATCTCGGTCTTGATCTCGAACGACAGCGTCGTGAGGATCTTCGCGATCTCCTCGGTCAGGTTGAGCGTTCCGAGGAACTCGCGGGTCTCGCGCGCGATGACCTCGAACACCTTGTCCTTCGCGCCATCGGCCGACGATGCGATGTAGCCGACGGCATCGGGCAGGTTCTCGCGCGCGAGCTTGCGGATCCCTTCCTCGGTGGAGAACACGGCGCCCATCCCGGCCGCGAACGTCTTCTTCACCAGCTCGGGCACGAGGTGCTCGAGACGCTGGCGGATCGTCTCCGGCAGCGAATCCGGCTCCTCGCGGGGCGACGGAGCGCGCTCGCGCTCGGATCGCGGGGCGGGCGCGTCTTCGTCGTCGGGGGCCATACATCTGGGGTACCCCCGATCTGCCGCGGGATCAAGGTATCCTCCCCACATGGCGGAGCCCGCGCGCAGGAAGGAGGAGGACACCGAGGCTCCCCCTCCGGTCACCGAGTCACAGCCGATCGGCGTGGTCTCGGCGGGCGATTCCATGATGGCGATCGCCCACGAGTCGCGCCGCTATCACAACGAAAAAGAAGCGCGCCGTCCTCCGCTCAGGATCCGCAGCTGGCGCGCGTACTGGACCACGTGGAAGGTGATCTGGAGCTACCTGTGGCTCCGGTTCCGCGCGCGGTTCCACTCGCCGACCTGGGCCGAGCACGCGCTGCGCGAAACGCACCTGCGCAACGCGCGGCGGATCGAGCGCACGATCATCGAGCTGCAGGGCCTGTTCATCAAGGTCGGCCAGCTGATCAGCATCATGACGAACTTCCTCCCGGAGGAGTTCCGCCGCGAGCTCGAGGGACTTCAAGACGCCGTTCCGCCGCGGCCGTACGCCGACATCGAGGCGCGGATCCGCGAGGAGCTGGGAAAGAAGCCCGGCGACGTGTTCGCGCAGTTCGAGACCCGCCCGATCGCATCGGCCTCGATCGGTCAGGTCCACATCGCGCGCCTCGAGAACGGCCAGAAGGTCGCCGTCAAGGTCCAGTACCCCGACATCGAGGAGGTCGTCCGCCGCGACCTCAACACGCTGCGCCGGATCTTCCGGATCATCGGCTGGTTCATCCCGTACCAGGGCCTCGACGAGCTGTACCGCGAGATCCGCTCGATCATTCTCGAGGAGCTCGACTACCGCGCCGAGGCGGACAATACGCGCACCATCGCCGCGAACTTCGAGGGCCGCACCGACGTCGCGTTCCCGAAGGTCGTCGACGAGCTCTCGACCGCGCGCGTGCTCGTCACGCACTTCGAGCCGGGCTGCAAGATCACCGACAAGGCGGCCGTCAAGAAGCTCGGCCTCGATCGCGGCCAGCTCGCGCGGCAGGTCGTGGAGATCTACTGCCAGCAGATCTTCACCGACGGCGTCTACCACGCCGATCCTCATCCCGGGAACCTGCTCGTCCGTCCCGCCGAGATGCCCGATGCACCGCCGACGATCGTGTTCCTCGACTTCGGCGCCGTGGCCGAGATCCCCGCGAACATCCGCCAGGGCATCATCGAGCTGATCCAGGGCGCGCTCACGCGCGACACGCGCAAGATCGTCGGCGCGATGAAGCAGATGGGCTTCGTCGCGCGCGGCGCGAACGAGCAGATGTTCGAGCAGGTCATCGAGTATTTCCACGAGAAGTTCCAGGAGAACATCTCCCTCGAGTCGTTGAACCTGAAGGACATCAAGTTCGATCCGCAGAAGGGCCTCGAGAGCGTCGCCGACCTGCGGAAGATGGATATCTCGCTGCGCGAGCTGTCCGAGAACTTCCACGTCCCCAAGGAGATCATCGTCCTCGAGCGCACGCTCCTCCTGCTGATGGGCCTGTGCACCGAGCTCGATCCCACGCTCAACCCGATGACCGTGATCCGCCCGTACCTCGAGCGGTTCGTGCTCGGCGAGGAAGGCGACTGGTCGCAGCTGCTCGTCGAGACGTCGAAGGACCTCGTGATGTCGGTGACGGCGCTGCCCGCCGAGATCCGCAAGTTCATGCGCGCCGCGCACTCCGGCGAGCTGCAGCTCAAGTTCAAGAACATCGAGGCGCCGGCGCAGCTCATGTACAGGCTCGGCCACCAGTTCATCTTCGCGGGCGTCGGCATCGCGGGCGCATCGCTCGCCGTGATCCTCGAAGGGCGCGGCGAGGACGAGCGTGCGGGGTGGGGCTGGTGGACGGCGCGGATCGCCGGCGCCCTGCTGGTGTGGAGCTGGTGGTCCTCGCGCAATCTGTTGAAGAAGCGTTAGCGGGAGACCAGCACGATCGCGCCGATCACCGCGATCGCCGCGAGGGCACCCGCGACCACCATCGCGACCTTGGCCCAGTCGACGGGGGAGCCACCGAACACGACCTCGGGCCGCTGACCGTGAACGATCGCGCGGTACGCCCGCCCGCGAAAGCGATACGCGAGGACCCACGCGGGCAGCGCGACGCGCTCCGTCGTCTGACCCTGCAACAGGCACGCGACGCGAACGTTGCGGAACCGGCGCCCCGGGATGTGCGGCTCCACGCGCGTCTTCGCGGTCGCCTCGATCGAGCGCTGGACCTGCCGGCGCGCGGCCGATCGTTGCGCATCGAAGCTCTCGATCATCGCGGGCTCCTCGCCCGGGAACGCCTCGCTCGTCACCGGGACGGCTAGGCGGAGATCGTAGTACGGGACGAGCTGCCTGCACTCGCCCTCCGACAGGCCGCGCGACGCCGGAACCACGATCGCCTCGAACCGCATCGGCACCTGGCCCGCGTGGGGTGCCCACGCGGAGCGCTTCGCTCCCTCGTCGGAATCCGCGGCCCACGCGACCGTGGCCTGCGCGCTGCACACCCAGCCCGCCCAGCACAGCGGGGTCAGCGACTCGAGCACCGCCTCCTCGTGGAGCGCTTTCGGCGCGAAGAACCCGCGCTCGCCGAGCCAGCCGCGTAGCGAGCCAGCGGCGCGCGCGCGATCCACCGTGAACGGGATCCTCACCTCGGCGACCTCGAGCGGATCGACGAGCTGCTCGATCGCCATCGTCGCTCCGCAGAACGCGCAGCGCGGAGCCTGGGCCGCCACGGAGAAGGCGACCGCGGCGTTGCACTCGGTGCAGCGCAGCACCTGGGCGCGCGTGGTCCGCTCGGCTGGGTCGACCCTCGGAACCGGCAGTGCGCACACGGCGCAGCGGAGATCGCCGTCCTCGAGCCGACCATGGCAGCGCGTGCAGTCCTTCGTCGGCGCGCCGGTCATGGTGGCGGCTCACGGAAGTGCAGGACCAGGAGCACGATCGCGAGGACGACCGCGGCGGCGCTCAGCGCGAGCAGCGTGATCTTCCACCAGGACAGCGGAACCTTGCCCGCGATCGTGCCGGTCTGACCATTGATCACCACGCGCATCGGCGCGCGATCACCGCGGTAGCGCACCGCGAAGACCCACACGGGAACCAGCACCGGATCGAGCGACTCCCACTCCACGCGCGTCTTCCAGTGGAGGTCCGCGTGGCTGTCACCCGGCATGAACGAGCGCAGCTGATCGCCGACCGCGTCGACTGCCTCGTTCCGGGACACCCGCATGCACTCGTCGGCGTCGCGCGAGAACTCCTCCTGGATCCACCCCGAGACGAGCGCGGGGCTGTGGCGGCGAAGCTGCCGCAGCTCGAACGGCTGGAGGCGCGCGAACGTGGGATGATCGAGCCCTGTCGACGCGCTGACCACGACGTCGGTGATGTAGCCGAGGTGCTCCCCCGAGAGCGGGCGGTACTCGGTGCGGGTGACCTCACGGGTCTCCGTGGTCTTGGTCCCGTCGTCGTGGGTCTTCGTGTAGGTCTCGGTCTCCTTGTAGTGCTCGCCGATCGACGCGGTGTAGTCGGTGCGGGCGACCGCCGAGTAGAGGTAGGCGGGCAGATACACGCCGCGCAGCTCCTCCACGGAGGCGTGGCGGAGGGCGGGATCGGCGACGAGCATCCGTCGCCCGATCCACCTCTCCAGGCGCGTCTTGGCCCACGCAGCGTCGCCGGTGAACGCCAGACAGAACGTGGGATCGACGTGGCTCGACGACGCGGGCCGCTCGAGAAAGCTCGGACTCGCGCAGTACGGGCAGACCTCGGTGCGCACGCGATCGAACGCGAGCGCTGCGCCGCATTGCCCACACTCGAACCGCATGCGCGCGAGAGCCTACCCGAAACTTCCGTCGGGAGTAGATCCGGAAATTGGACTCGCGGTAGATCCCAAGGCGATCATGCAAGCCCTACGCACGTGGGGCGCGCAGCAACGCGAAGCGTTGCGCAGGTCAATTGTCCGGAACAAGGCGGCAAGGTGCCGCGTTTCAGTGGAAGTAGAGGTCGTACATGCTGGCCGTCATCGGAAACGTGATCGCAGGACTTGGTGTCCTCAGTCTCTTCACGGCGACGTTGCGCCTGACAAAGCCCGGCCGGCAGGCATAGACTGGACGGGTGGTCAGCACCGTCCTGCCGCGCATGGCGCGGCCCCCGGCCGCCGAGGAGCTCACGCTCGCGGACGTCGAGGCGGTTCGCCTGCTGCTCCGCGGTGAGTCGGTCATCGACTGGCATCGACTGAGCTTCATCGACCACTCCGAGGTCGATCGGTTCCTCCGCCTCAACGAGTTCGACCCCGAATCCGAGGACGAGCTCGAGCGTCTCGAAGATCTCCGCGGCGAGGCCGTGGAGTACCTGTCCCGCTCGTTCGCGATGGCGATCCCCGACGAGGTCGCCGCCGACCTGCCCGCCCGTGATCTGTTCCTCGTCGCCTCGAGCCACGGCCCGCACCAGAAGTGGGCGTGCGTGGTGCTCAAGGTGATGCACATCATCCACCACATCAACGGGCGCCAGGCGCTGCTCAAGATGTCGGTGTCCGACGAGATCATCTTCCGCGAGATCGAGCTGAAGGTGATGCAGGTCGTCGAGCAGCTGCGCGCCGCGGGTGCGCCGCTCTCCGAATGGGAATGGAGCCGAAAACCTCTCGATTCCCAGATCACGAAGCTGCTCGCGAAGCGGTCCACGCTCGCCGCGAACATCTACGACAAGCTGCGGTTCCGGCTGATCGTCCCGACCGCACAGGACCTGGTCCCGATGCTGGCCACCCTGACGCGGCAGCTGATCCCGTTCAACTACGTGGTGCCCGGCGAGTCGGTCAACCAGCTGGTCGACCTGGTCGCGCTGCTCCGCGCGCAGGAGCAGAAGCAGAAGCAGGAGCAAGAGGGTAATGCCGCCCGCACGCGGCAGGCCACCGCCGTGCCCTACAACGAGTTCTCGGGCCCCGAGTACCGGATCATCAACTTCGTCGCCGATCTGCCGCTACGGATCGAACGGCTCTTGCCGCGCGCCGAGACCCCGCCCGATATCGGGCACGTCGTCTTCGTGCTCACCGAGTTCCAGATCGCCGACAAGGAGTCGGCGCTCCGCAACGAATCGGGCGCTTCGAGCCACGAGGCGTACAAGGCACGCCAGCACGAGCGCGTACGCATGCGCCTGTTTCGCGACAAGGACGATCCTCTGCCGCCGGGCTAGCGCGAGAGAACGCTCAGCGGGTGACGAGCACGATCACGCCGGCGATGATTCCGCCGAGCACGATCAGCGCACCAAATATGCGGCCCCAACGGAGCTGCTTCTTCGGAGGAGGGGCCATTGCGCAGACCCTATCACGCCCCGATCGCGCGCGCGAACCAGCCCACGACCATCAGCCGACCCGCGTGGTCGGGAC
>JAYVLW010000630.1:0-3371 GCA_043759315.1 Myxococcales bacterium | reverse complement strand
GACGCGATGATGGTTCCGCGCGACAGGGTCAGGGTCTGACCGACGCGGATCACGTGCCCTTCGATCGCCGCGCGAAGGTTCTCCGACGACAAACCGATGACGGTGCGCGCCTGATCGCCGAGCGTATCGAACGCGACCGCGAAGCGCGCAGCGGGGAGCTCTTCGACCTGCCCCCACCCCGCCAGCACACCGCGGGCGGTGGGGAGCCGGCCGGCCTCGCCCGGGCGGACCTCGAACATCAGCACGCCGCCGCCGGCGCCCTGGACCCTGCCGCCGGTCAGCGCGGTCAGGTCGAGGTTGCCCGATGCGATCACGCCCTTCGCCGACCTGAGATTGAGGTCCGCGTCGATCATCGCGTGCACCGGGGTCGTGCCCACGTGACCGAGGAGCGAGACCTTCGTCCACGGGATCGAGTTCGAGAGCGTCGCCGCGAACGCGACGTCCGCCGGAAGGACGAGGCCCGGCACCAGCTGGGCAACGCCCACCACGGGCGCACTGACGATCACCGTGCCACCGAGGATCGGCGCGCCGCTCTCCGCGGGCGTCTGGATCTCGAGGTTCGCACCGGCCACGGTCACCGCGCCGATCCGCGCGATCAGCGACGGCATGGCGAGCTTGTCGCCGAACAGCGTCAGGACGGTGGTGAGCTCGAAGCCCACCGCGCGCTCGCGCCACGTACCGTGCACCGCGAGGTTCGCGCTGAGCATGTCCTGAAACGGCGCGTGTAGTGCGCCATAGATCTCGATCGCGTCCGCGTTCATCCACCCGGTTCCGGTGTCGTAGAGGACGTGGCCGCGGTGGACCTGCACCTCGGGGATGTTGACGCTCCAGCCCGAGGACGGCTGCGGCTTCAACAACTTCTCGATCTGCAGCGTGCCATCCTGATTGCGCGCCAGTCGGACCTCGACCCCGTCGGCGCTCACCGACGTCAGATCCGCGTGCTTGGACACCAGCGCGGGGAGCGCCAGGCCGATCGTCAGCCTGGAGACGCTGATCGCTGGCTGTCCATCGGGCCCGTTGATCACCACGTCGTGGAGCACGAGCTTGGTGAACGGGCTGCCCTCCACCCTCCCGACCGATCCGCCACCGACGAAGATGCCGTTCAACTTGGACTCGATCTGCGAGCGCACGATCTCCCGGCCGAACGACGTGTGGACGAGGATCACGGCGGCCACGATGGCAAGCACGATCAACCCGAGGAGCCCGAGCACGCCGCGCTTGATCCAGCGACGGAGCCGCATCAGAACGCCTCCCCGAGGCTCAGGTGGAACGCGAACCTCGAGCCGGGGTCGGGCTCCATGCCGCCCGTGCGGTTGAGGCGATACCCGAAATCGAGCCGCACCGGCCCGACGATCGTCGTGAGCCGGAGCCCGATGCCCGCGGCCCAGTGCAGGTTCATCACATCGAGCTCGGCAGGCGTCTTCGTGACGTCGGCACCATCGAGGAACACCACGCCGCCGAGCGGCATGTTCTTGATCGTCGTGATCGGGATGCGCGCCTCGACACCGGTCTCGACCACCGCGGTGCCGCCGTAGGCGACCGACTGTTGGGTCCCATCGACATCCGCCGTGGCGTATGGCGAGAGCTTGCGCTCCGAGAACCCGCGCTGGTTGACCGAGCCACCGGAGAAGAACCGCTCGGTGACGGGTGTCTCGCCGAAGAACCGACCGTGGCGTACGCGCGCCGCGAACACGACCGGCCCGAGCGGCACGTAGCCGCGCAGCTCGGGGACAAGCTGGATGAACTGCGAGTCGCCGCCCGCGTACTTCGTACCTTCGACGACGCGCACCTCGGCATATGCGCCGAGGCGCGGCTCGATCGGGTTGTCGCGCAGATCGGCGATCAGCGCCTGTTCGTACCCGCCCACCCGCTGGGGGCGATCGAGCCCGAGCTCCATCTGGAGCGTCTCGTCGATCGCCGGGTGGATGTTGCGGAACCCGAGCTGCTCGATCCCCCAGCCGAGCCGGAGCTTCACCCTCTCGGAGAACACCGGCGTCTCGAAGCCGAGGCGCGCGCGCGGGCCGTAGCTCGTGTACGCCTCGATCGCGAGGTAGTTGTAGCCGCCCTCGATCAGGCCCTTCGCGTAGGTCCACAACAGGTCCTGGCGCACGAGCTTCGCGAGCGCGCGGATCCGGGGCTCGTAGCCACCGCCGTCGCGGAGGTACGCGTACGCGGGCCGGAGATCGAACGAGACGGTATGGAGGGGGAACGGCCAGCCGGCGACCGTGTAGCCCACACGCGCGCGGACCTCGTAGCTCGCCGGATCGATCCCGAAGCCGCCGCCGAGCTTGAGCTCGTGGCGCGCGCTCTCCGAGACGTCGACCTTCATCGCGACCACGGAGCTGTCGCCGGCCTTGTCCGGCTGGACCCGGACCGTCGAGAACCGACCGAGGCCGTAGAGCGCGCGCTGCGTGTTCGCGATCGCCGCGGCCGAATACTGCTGGCCCGCCGAGAACTGGAGGCGGGCTTCCACGGCCTCGCGGAGCTGGCCATCGACGCCGTTGATCTCGACCTTGCCGAACGTGCACTTCGGACCGGGGATGTAATAGAGCTGGACGATCACGCTGTGGTCCGCGCGGTCCGCGATCACCTGCGACTCGAGCTTGACGTGGGCGTAGCCGGCGTCCTCGACGACGCTCTTGAGCGCGTCCTTCGCGAGCTCGTACTTCGCGTACTCGAACGGAGCACCTTCGGCGAGCGGGAGCGTGTCGCGGACCTTCTGGACGAGCGCGGGCTCGCTCTCGGGCAGGCCGAGGATCTCGACCTTCGTGGTCGCGCGCACGCCCTCCTGAACCGTGTAGATGACGGTGGTCTCGTCGCCCTTGCGCTCCACACGCGAGCGAACGTCGACGTCGAGGTAGCCCTTGCGCAGGTACTCGCCCTGGATGCGGTCCGCATCCACCGTGATGCTGTACGGGTCGGGCGCGCGACCGCGGTTCTGCGTGCGGTGCAGGGCGAGGCCGGTCACCAGCGTCTTGTTGCCGAGCTTCTTGTTGCCCTCGAACTTGATGGCCTTCAGATACTCGTCGCCGGGCTTGTGGGCGGCGGCGTGCGAACACGCCCCGAGCGCCACCGCGAGGCTGCAGATCCCTGAACGTGCGGCGAACATCGTAGCGAGTGCCTCCGCAAGATCGGGACCGCCCTAACTAGGCGAAACACGTAGGAACAGTTGTGGCGCAGGCGCACCGTGCTCGGAGAGCACGCACGCTTGCGCCACGGTCGAGCACTTACCGCGACGGGTGCACGTGGTCGCGGTCGTGCTGCGCCTTGTTGCGCAGCGTGCCGACGAGCACCGGGATCGCGATCAGGGCGAGCAACACAGCAGCGACCCTGACGACCGTGCCACCGGCGATGAACATGCCGGCGACGAG
>JAYVLW010000629.1:0-2570 GCA_043759315.1 Myxococcales bacterium | reverse complement strand
GGAGCCCGGAGACCACGAAGAGGCCTCCGACTTCGATCCCGCCCCCGGCGATGGGAAGGCGGACGGCGTCTCCGCGACGTTCAACCAGAACAACGTCATCGACGACGCGCTGTTCACCGGCGACATGGACACCGCGGCCGTCCAGGCGTTTCTCGAGGACTCGCCCTACGGCAATCGCTCGTGGCTCGCCTCGTACACGGTCGATGGCGTCTCCGCGGCGCAAAAGATCGTCGATGCGGCACGCGCCGAGCGCATTCATCCGCTGATGCTGCTCGTGCGGATGCAGGTCGAGGCGTCGCTGGTCAGCAAGACCTCCACACCGACGCAGTCGCGGATCAACGCGGCGCTTGGCTGCGGTTGCCCCGATGGCGGCTCGTGCAACGCCTCGTATCGCGGGCTGTCCGCGCAGCTGAGCTGCGGCGCGCACACGCTGCGGCGCTGGTTCGAAGGCTCGCAGGACGGCACGGGCCAGTGGAAGATGGGCAGCGCGCGCCGCACGCTCGATCCACGCACGGTCACGCCGGCCAACCACGCCACCGCGTCGCTCTACGCCTACACGCCGTGGGTGCTCGTCGGTCGCGGCGGCAACTGGCTCGTCTGGAACATCAGCAAGAAGTACGTGCGCTACGCCGAGGACAACGGCCTGATCCCCGCGACGCCGTGATCCCGGCGTCGTATCCTGCGCGCGACGTATGTCCACTCCGAACCTGCCGCAGCGCGCGCGCGTCGTCGTCATCGGCGGCGGCATCATTGGCTGCTCGGTCGCCTATCACCTCGCGCACATGGGCTGGACCGATGTCGTGCTCCTCGAGCGCGACAAGCTGACCTCCGGCACCACGTGGCACGCCGCCGGCCTGATGGTCACGTTCGGCTCGACCTCCGAGACCTCGACGGAGATGCGCAAGTACAGCTGCGATCTCTACGAGAAGCTCGAGGCCGAGACCGGCCAGAACACCGGATTTCGCCGCACCGGCTTCATCGAGGTCGCCGCCGATCGCGATCGCCTCGAGGAGTACCGCCGCGTCTCCGCGTTCAACCGCCTGATGGGCATCGACGTCAAGGAGATCTCGCCCAAGGAGGTCAAGGATCTGTTCCCGCTCGCGAACGTCGAGGATCTGCTCGCCGGCTTCTACGTCAAGGAGGACGGCCGCGCGGATCCCGTCGGCGTCACCATGGCGCTCGCGAAGGGCGCGCGGCAGCAGGGCGTGAAGCTGTTCGAGAACGTGCCGGCGATCGGCGTCAAGGTGAAGCGCGGCGTGGCGACCGGCGTGATCACGCCCTACGGCGAGATCGAGTGCGAGTACGTCGTCAACTGCGCCGGCATGTGGGCGCGCCAGCTCGGCGCGGACCTCGGCGTGGCGATCCCGAACCAGGCGGCCGAGCACTACTACCTGATCACCGAGCGGATCCCGGAGCTGTCAAAGGACTGGCCCGTGCTCGAGGATCCGGGCTCGTACGTCTACTTCCGCGAGGAGGTCGGCGGCCTGATGATCGGCCTGTTCGAGCCGATCTGCGCGCCGTGGAACGTGGGCGGTATCCCGAACGACTTCTCGTTCGGCGAGATCCAGCCCGACTGGGATCGCATGGGGCCGTACGTCGAGAAGGCCATGGCGCGCGTGCCGATCTCGATGACCGCGGGCGTCAAGAAGTTCTTCTGCGGTCCGGAGAGCTTCACGCCCGATCTGCGGCCGATCGTCGGCGAGGCCCCCGAGCTTGCGAACTACTTCGTGTGCGCGGGCCTCAACTCGATCGGCATCCTCACCGGCGGTGGCCTCGGGCGCGTGATGGCGCACTGGATCATCAACGGCCGTCCCGACGTCGACGTCACGGCGATGAACATCGATCGCCTGCACCACTACCAGACCACGCCCGACTACCGGCGCACGCGCACCGTCGAGTCGCTCGGCATGGTCTACAAGTGCCACTACCCGACGCACACGATGACCACGGCGCGCGGCGCGAAGCAGTCGCCGTTCTACGATCGCCTCGCGGCGCGCGGCGCCTACTTCCGTGACGTCAGCGGCTGGGAAGGCGCGGACTGGTACAAGCCCGAGCACCCGACGATCGAGCAGCACTCGTGGGAGCGCCAGCACTGGTTCCCCACCTGGGAGGCCGAGCACAAGGCCGCGCGCGAGGGCGTGATCCTCATGGACATGTCGTTCATGTCGAAGTTCCTCGTCGAGGGTCGCGATGCCGGCAAGGCGCTCGACTGGATCAGCGCGAACGGCGTCGACGGCGCGGCGAACCAGATCACGTACACCCAGTGGCTCGACGTCGACGGCAAGCTCCAGGCCGACCTCACCGTCACCAAGCTTGGCGACGACAAGTTCTGGGTCGTCGCCTCCGACACTTGCCACCGCCATGTCGAGACCTGGATGAAGCGCTCGTTCACCGCGCGCGACGAGCACGCGCACGTCGCCGACATGACCGCCGCCTACGCACAGCTCAACATCCAGGGCCCGCGCTCGCGCGAGCTCATGCAGCGCGTGACCAGCGCGGACATGACTACCGAGGCGTTCCCGTTCCGCCACGCGCGCGAGATCGACATCGGCTACGCGAAGGTCCTGTGC
>JAYVLW010000628.1:0-3349 GCA_043759315.1 Myxococcales bacterium | reverse complement strand
CCGACCTCGTCGACGAACTGGCGAACGGTGAGGAACCGCTTGGTCGGGCTCCGATCGAGCGCGCGCATGATCACGGCCTCGACGTTCGCCGGCACGGGCGCGAGCGACGACGGCGTCTTGATCGCACCGTTGACGTGCGCGCGATGCACTTCCTCGGCGGAGCCCGAGTGCACGGTCTGGCCGGTGAGAATGTAGTAGTAGAGCGCGCCGAGGCTGTAGAGGTTCGAACGCTGATCGACCGCCTTGCCGTCCACCTGCTCGGGGGCCACGAACTCGGGCACCCCCGGCACCTTGTCGGTCGTCGGCACCGGTAGCGAGAAGTTGATCAGCTTGATCGATCCGGCATCCGACGATGCGAACAGCACGTTCTTCGGTGCGAGGTCGCGGTGGACCACGCCGACCTGTGCGGCTTCGATCAGCGCCTCACCGATCACCTCGATCAGGTGCGCGGCGAAATCGAGCGGGATCGGACCGCGGGCGGAGATCGCCTCGGCCAGCGTCTGCGCTCCATCGAGGAGCTCCAGCGCCACCCAGGTCTCGTCACCGGTGACACCCGGGCGCCTGCCAGAGGCGAGCACCTTGGCGACACCGCTCGACTGCACGCGCTCGAGCTGCTTGAGCTCGCGCTCCAGCCGCTGGGCGACGCCCGGTAACGCGGTGACCGCCGGCGCGACAAGCTTGACCGCCACGGCGGCGCCGGTGGTCTTGTCCTTCGCACGCGACACGGTGCCGCTCCGGCTTCCGCCGAGGCGGTCGCCGAGCTCGAATCGTGAGGTCAGCGGGTCGGCCCCGGCCGTCTGACCCTCGAGGGGGATCAAACGTGCAGCGTCGACGGGACAAAAGTTGGCGTCGTCGCTGAACTGCTTCTGGCACTTGGGGCAGAGCTTCATCCCGTCCCTCTAGTTGACTGCGCACCGTTTCAGGGTGCTGCGCGCCCCGCGGTCGCGGGGCTTGCAATTCCCTGAATCGTAAGGAGATCCGTGCAGGAATGCAATCTAGCCTGCCTGTTCCAGCACGTCGAGCGCGTTGACAATATCCTCGACGGGGCGCTAGAAACCCTCTCCCATGGCTTCCAACACCTCCTCCACCCGCGTCAAGCGCAAGAACAAGCACGAGAAGGCGGGTCGCCGTCGCAAGAACAAGAGCGCCCGGAAGTCGACGATGTCGACGACCGAGCTGTTCGCCGGCCTCGGCGAGCCCGGAAAGCCAGCTCCCGCGAAGCGTTGATCTCGCCTTGAGGCTCGAGGCGACGGAGCGCTGGACCGAGGCTCGCCTCGTCGCGCTCGCCGCCGCCCTGCATCTGCCTTGCCCGGTCCGGGACGGCTTCTTGTTCGATGCGGACCACGCGCTCCGCGCGGCATGCACCGAGTCGGATACGACCCTCCAGCGCGCGATCAAGCGCGTGTACGAGCACGCAGGCGTCCGCTGCGATGCCGCGGTCGTGCTGTGGAAGTCCAACCTCGGCGAGACGAGGGTCGATCGCGACGGAGATAGCTGGTTCTTCGAGATCGACGCCAGCTGGCGCACGAACGCCGAGATGCTCTGCGTGATCGTGACGCGCGAAGCGGCGCGCGCGCTCCTCGACGCGCGGAAGGTGCCGCGCGCGAGCGGGGTCGTCGGAGCGGCGGATCTCGAGCTCGCCGCGATCCTGTGCGGCCTCGGCGCGCCGCTCCTCCGCGGTGTCTCGGCCGAGCTCGCCACGTTCGCGCTCCGGCCGCGCCTGCTCCGCTACGCCTACGCGCGGGTCGCCCGCGCGCTCGATCTCCGGCTGTCTCGCGCGCTCGACGTGTTGCCCGCGCGGCTGGAGGTGTTGCTCCTGTGGCCGAGGATGTCGCGACGCAGGTTGCCGTTCGGCGCGCTCGAGCCGACCGTGATCGTCCGCTGCTTCTGCGCGCGCCGCCTCCGCGTGCCGACTGGCACGATCGGCGCGACCACCTGCCCCGCGTGCAAGCGCAAGCGACCGTTCGATGGTCGCGCGTGCCGGACCGAGACGCTCGTGGCCCCGCGCGCGCTGCCGATCGCAACGGCACCGGTCGCCTCGTCGTGGCAACGGCTCGCGATCGCGTTCGTCGAGCTCCCCCTCGCGGCGCGAGTCACCGCCGCGTTGATCGTGGCGCTGGTCGCGGTGCTCCTCGCCGCCCGGTGAGCGCCCGCAAGGTTGGACCGCCCACCCGCCCCCGACGGTGGTACGACTTCGGTCGTGGCGGTCGATCACAAGGTCACCCTGACGGAGACGGTGGAGCGTACGTTCACGTGCCCGCGCTGCGGGGCGCACGGCGAGGTCGAGTTCCACGCCGTCGGCGAGGGCGGCTGGGCGCGCGAGTCGGTGATGACCCAGATCTTCAACACCGACAGCGCCGTCGAGCGGTCCGCACAGGACGCCGCCGCGGATCTCGTGCTCGATGCCGATCGCGTCGCCAGCTTGATCCGCTGCCCGTCGTGCGAGCAGCGCCGCCCTGGTGCGTTCACCTGGCCGGTGTTCCGCGTCGCCACGCCGCTGGTGCTCGGCGTGATCGCGCCCGTGCTCGACAAGGGCTACATCTGGGGTTCGTTCCTCCTGTGGGGGTTCGCGCTGTGGCTGTTCTGGCGCGAGTACCGCCGCGTCAAGCGCGCCGATCGCGCCGAGATCCTCAAGCTGGAGTTCGGCAAGGAGCCGCTTCCGAACGCCAAGGCCCGGGTGAAGAGCGCTCCGAAGCCCGCATCACGGCCGGCCCCGAAGCTGGTGCTCCCCGTCGTGGCGCCCGTGATCGAGAAGCCGCGCGGACCCGACGAAGGCCCGGCGTTCCTTATCTGACCAGCATTGCGGTTAGCCGACGTCGGCCGAGACGCGGTCGACCGAGAACACGCCCTTGATGCGGGTCAGCGAGCGGATCACGCTCTTCAGCTGATCGAGATCCTTGACCGACGCATGGAACGTGTTGACCGCGCGGCCATCCTCGGTCGCGCGGCAGTGCGCCTGATTGATGTTGACGCCCTGGTCGGTGAACGACTGCGAGATATGCGCGAGCAAGCCGGGCTTGTCGGAGCACAGGACCTGGATCGCGACCTCGTGCTGGGTCTTCGAGTTGCCATCCCACTCGACGTCGATGCGGCGCTCGGGATCGAGGTCGAGGCCCTTGTCGCAATCACGCCGGTGCACGGTGACGCCGCGGCCGCGCGTGATGAAGCCGACGATCGGATCACCGGGCAGCGGCGAGCAGCACTTCGCGAAGCGGACAAGGATGTCCTCCTCACCGGCGACCTTGATGCCGCTCGACGACGTGCGGCGCGTGACCTTGCGCAGCAGGGTCTTGAGCATCGACTCGGCCTTCGGGGCGACCTCGTTGGCGTCCTTCTTGGCGAGCGACGG
>JAYVLW010000627.1:0-3113 GCA_043759315.1 Myxococcales bacterium | reverse complement strand
CTCCCGAGAGATCTCCTAGGATGCGCGGATGAAGGACAAGGTCATCGTGATCACCGGTGCATCGCAAGGCATCGGCGAGAAGCTCGCCGAGGTCTGCTACACCCGCGGCGCGTGCGTGGTGCTCGCCGCGCGCAACCCCGAACCGCTGGCCGCGCTCGCCGCTCGTCTCGGTGATCGCGCGCTCGCCGTTCCCACCGATGTCACGAAGCGCGACGACAACGTGCGCCTCGCGGTGCGCGCGACCGCGGCGTTCGGTCGGATCGACGTCTGGGTCGCGAACGCCGGCCGCGGCATCTCGCGCCTCCCGACCCAGCTCACCGATGACGACGTCGACGACATGTTCAACACGAACTTCAAGTCCGTGCTCTATGGCATCCAGGCCGCGCTGCCGCAGTTCAAGATGGCGAAGCGCGGCCACGTGATCGCCGTGTCATCGATGCTTGGCAAGATCCCGTTCACGCCGATCCGCAGCGCGTACAGCGCATCGAAGGCAGCGGTCAACTCGCTGATGGCGAGCCTCCGGATCGAGCTGCGCGCCGAGTTCCCCGACATCCACGCGAGCACGGTGCTCCCGGGCGTGGTCGCGACGGGCTTCGGCACGAACGCGCTGCACGGCGGTATGGACTCGCGCACGCTGCCGGGCGCGCAGGCGGCGGACGAGGTCGCCACGATCATCGCGGACTGCATCGAGACGCCCCGCGCCGAGGTCTACACCCGGCCGCAGATGAAGGACTTCGCGGCGAAGTACTACTCGGCCGACGACGTCGCGACCGTGGAAGCGGGCCTCGGCGGTCCGCCGCGCTGACCATCAGAGCGAGCGGAACGCGACGGGGTACGCGACGTCGCTCCTGGTCTCGGCCTCGGGGAACGCCCAGTGCGGGACGGTCTCCTTGAGGCACGCGTTGACGACGGCCGGTGCATCGCCGCTGATCGCGAGCGACGTCACCTTGCCGCTGACGTCGATCTTGAGCTTGAGCACCGCCGTGCTCGGCACGCGATCGAGAACGCCGAGGCGCTGCCAGCAGTAGTCGAGCTCGGCGCGCTTCTCCTTCACGACCTCGCCGACCTGGATCTGCGTGAGGCTGCGCGGAACGATCACCATCTCCGCTTCACCCGGCAGCGCGGTGCGGCGGCCGGGCTTCAGCACGTCGTACGATTCGCCCAGCGCGGTCTTGCCGAGGTCATAGCTCTCGACGAGCTTCTTCGCGGCGGGCTGGATCTCGACCGGTGCGTCGGTCGAGACCGCCTCGAGCTTCGGCAGCTCGAGCTTCGGCAGCTCGAGCTTCGGCGCAGCGGCCTTGTCGAGCTTCGCGACAGGCGCGGGTTTGAGGGGGGGCTGCTTGCCTCCGGCCAGGGCCGGAGTCGCGAGCACGGCGATCACGAGAGCGGTCTTGGTGATGGATGGCTTCGTCATGTTCGAAGACATGAGCAGCCGTCGTGCCACACGCGTCTCGCTCTCGAGATCGAGGCGGAATGAGGAGTTCTGGCAGGACGTGGAGACAGCTGTGGTTAGGGACAGTCGTTTCCGGGGTGGCTCCTCGAGCTTCACCCCATGCCGGCCGGACCACGCACCTTCAGGCGCCTCGACCAGCCGGGGCCGCGGCGCTTGTCCTTGAGTGCGCGGATCGTCACCTCGAAGCCGCCTTCCGACGAGCGCAGCCGCATCGCCTCGGCGCGCATCGACACCAGCGAGCCAAGCGAGCCCGCCTCGGACGTCTTTTCGGTGAGGCAAACCACCGCCGCATCGTGCGACTGCGCGAGCGAGACGAGCCGCCCGAGCACCTGATCCGGCAACCGCTGCGCGCGGTTGGCCTCGAGATCGACACTCGCGAAATCGAGGACGACCAGCCCGAACGCACCCGAGCGCAACAGGCGCTCCGCCGCGCGAGCGGCCGCGATCGTCGACGGTGCACGCACCACCACGAGCGCCGCCAGATCGATCCCGGCATCCGCGACATCGGGCGGATAGAACGTGGCTGGCGAGCCGACCAGTCGACGATCGAGCGACCACGGCACCACCCACGCGACCGGCTCGGCCGCGCGCTGCGCCTCGAGCACCAGCTCGGCGGCGGTGGTCAGCGTGGCCGTGGCGCCGCGCGCCGAGAGCTCGACCAGCCGACCACGCATCGCCGCGAGCCCCCACGGAGGGGCATCCGCGTCTGGCTCCGGCCGGCCGAGCTGGAGTTGCAGATCCCCCGCACGCAGCACGCGCGCCTCGGCAGCGCTGCCGCGTGCGTTCGCCAGGAACTTTCGAAGATCATCGCTCACGGAACACACGTTCAGTATCAGGTCACCCTGACAGCGTCACGGTGTCTGGGTGATCTCGATGACTTCCGCTGCGCCACGCCTGATCAGCCCGATCCGGAGTGACGACGCATCCTTGGTCTGGTCGTAGACGCTCTGCAGCCGGGTCGGATCGAGGATCGCGATGCCGTTCACGGTCTGCAGCGTGTCGCCGCTGCGCAGGCCGAGCGCCCACAGCGCCGAGCTCGGTCGCACGATGAACAGCCGGATCCCATCCGGGCGGCCGAGCTTGACCGACGCGATCGTCCGCGCGCCCTGCGCGAACACGGTGGCGTTCGCCGCCATCTGCTCGATGGTCGTGCGCGGCACGACGAAGTGATGATCGTCGAGCTCCTTGATCGTGTCGAGCAGGGGATCGCGTACGGGCCGCAGCGACGGCGTGGCGAGCGTGGGCCGCGACGGCCGACCGCGACGAGCCTGCCGAAGATCGCCATCGAGCTCCCAGCGAACGAGCCGCGGTTCCCCATCGCGCACGATCTCCACGAACAGCGAGGTCGCGTTCATCATGCTCGCACCGACCAGCGCATCGTAGACGTCGAACTGCCGCCGGATCGGGCGCCCCGAGATGCCGGTGAGCACGTCGGTCGGTCCAAGGCCGAGCATGTTGCGCACGCTCGCATCGTTGACCTTGACCCCGATCACCTGACCTTGATCGTTCACCGGCTCGACGATGTTGCGCTCGAGCTCCGCGACGTCGACCGCCGCCACCCTCCGGGTCTCCGGCGCTGCCGCCGCCGAGGACGCCGTCGCGACCGACATAGCCTGCGGTGTGGAGCCTCCGCGTCGGACCACGACGATCGTCGCCACGC
>JAYVLW010000626.1:0-6216 GCA_043759315.1 Myxococcales bacterium | reverse complement strand
ATGTGCGGGGTGCTCGCGCAGATGCAGCTCACCGGGCCGACGCCACAGCTGTTCACCGACACGCTGACGTTTCCGCGCGCGTACATGGATCCCGCGGATCGCGGGCTCCTCACCCCCGGTGGCCGACACCTCGCCGAGACGCCGAATGCCGGCGGCAGCTCCGGGCTGTCCGAGATCTTTGCCTTCGAGGAGCTCGCGCACTGCGAGATGGCATCGCTGCTCAAGACCGAGACCGAGATCGTCTATGACACGGCCGGCAAGATCACCGACCTCGAGGTCCTGATCGCCGGTCACAAGATCGGCGTCAGCGTGACGCGCGCGGTGGCGTTCCCGTTCGGGCAGCCCTATACGCTGACCGCGGCGTCGACGCTGATCACGCGCAAGCTGCAGGACATCCAGGCGTCGACCATGAACGTCTCGGCAGCCGACAAGTGGGACAAGCAGATCCTCGCCGTCCTGGCCTGGGATGACCAGGCTGCCGACATCGTCACCCAGGCATGGACCGCGGCCGACGCGCAGACCAAGGCAGATACGATCGTCGTCGTCACGGTCACCGCCGGCGACGACACCTTCATCTACACGAATCAGTGATCCGGTCGATCCGTTCCCTCGTGCGAAACAAGGGTTGGAGTCGGCCCAGTGCCGAGGAGCGGGCAGAGCACGTGCGCACCCTGGAGCGCCTGGGGCAGCTCGTGGTGGATCGGAGCGACCCGATTCCGGTGTGGTTCGTGCTGATGAGCGGCTTCGAGGGCGAGCTAGGCGCCGTTCAGAGCTGCGATCGCGCGGGCTAGATCCGGGCGTGGCCCGATCTGCTGCGACCGGTCTCCGGTCTGCGGAGAACCCGTCGCGCGGAGGAGCTCGCGTAGGGCCGCCGGCGTGAGCACCGCGCCGCGCTCGCGCGCCATCCCTTCGAGGAGCAGCGCCGCTCCTGCGACGATCGGCGACGCACTCGACGTGCCCGAGAACTCGTTCGTGTAGTGGCGATCCGCGCCCGCGCACTTCTGGAGGTCGCCGTAATCGAGCGTGGCGACCTTGCGGCCCCAGCCCTGAACGTCGACGCGCGCACCGTAGTTCGAGAAGTCGAGTCGCGCGCGGTCCACGAAGCCATCGCGCGGCGGTCCGCCGGCGCCGATCATGATGGCTCCGGAGTCGCGGACCGAGCGATCGAATTTCTTGTCATACGCCTTGTGGTCGAGGTTCTCTCCGCCGTTGCCCGCGGCCTCGATCACGATCACGCCGCGCTTCGTGGCGCGCTCGACCACCTCGTAGATGTCGTCCCAGTACTCGACCGGGAGGTAGCGGCCGCGCGGACCGGCGCCCTGGAGCTCGATCAGCAAGACGTCACCGGCGCGCAGCTCGGCCGCCGCGCGATCGATCGCATCGGGCACGTTCGTGCCGCCGATCGACGACGTGAACACGCGCTCCACATCCGGGGCGATGCCGACCACGCCCTTGCCGTTGTCGACGCCCACGACCTCGCCCAGCACGGCGGTGCCGTGCGCGCGCCAGCTCGGGTCATCGATCGGGCGACCGCCGACGTGGCGAATCCGGTCGCCGGGCAGATCCTCGTGCTTCGCGTTCCAGCCCCCTTCGATGTCGGCGAACCACACGCCAGCACCGCGCTGACCGAGCCTCCACGCCGCCGGTGCATCGATGCCGTACGGCGCCGGACCGAGGTAGCCCTGGTAGTCCTCGAACGACGGCGTCGTGACCGGGCAACTGCCATCGATCACGGCCACCGTGGTCGGCAAGGTGATCTCCGGTGCGAGGAACGCCTGCTCGACGGCGGGATCCGCGGCGATGCGCGCGACCAGCTGCGCGGGCGTCGCCGTGGTGCTCGCCGTGACCACGATCCAGCGCGCGCGCGGATCGTGCTGCGCGTAGGTCACGCTCGAGAACATCGGAGCGATCCGCATCCCGGTCGCCGCGATCGCGAGCGGCATACCCTCCTCTCGAAGCTTGACGTGCAACTCGTACAGCACCGGCGGCGACGGCGGGCTTCCGGGCGCCAGGGCGACGAGGGCGAGGAGTCCGAGACCGGCGGCGAACAGCGGTGGGCGGACCCGACTGGCGAACATCCGTAGATGGTAGCCCGCGAATCAGCGTGGCGCGAGCGCGGCCTTGGCGGCGGCGGCGACCGTGGCGTCGGGATCCTGTGCGGCGACCTCGAACCAGTCGCGCGCTGTCTTCGCGTCGCCGCGGTCGGCGAGCAGGCGCCCGAGCATCATCGCGGCGCGGCCGCGCCGCGTCGACGTCGGCGCGTGGTCGAGGAACTGCACGAGCGCTCGCTCGGCCTCCGGACCGCGCTTCGCTTTCACGAGCGCGATGGCCTGGTAGTAGCGCGCATCGACGGCGAGCGGGCTGTCGCCGGCGTCGGCCGCCGCGCGGAGCTCGATGACCGCCTCGGCGAGCTTGTTCGCACGGAGCAACGACCAGCCGGCGCGGAAGTGTCGCTCGACCTCGGATCCGGGGGAGGCCGGGGCGGGCGGCGGGGATGCTTCGGCCGTGAGCTGCTGCGGCGGCGCGGTGACGGCGGGACGCGGCGGCGGCGCGAGCTCGGTCTCGATCGGCCCATTCGCTGACGTGGACGCCGGGGTCGATCCAGCGGTGCGCGGGCTCGGTGCGGTCCGTGGCGCGGTCGCCGTCGCTGCCCGCGGAGCCCCCGACGTGCCGTCGAGTGTCTTCGCGATCGGTGCACCCTTCTGGCTGGTCGGCCCCGTCGATGGGGGCGGGAGCGCGGCAGGCGCTGGAGAGATCGGAAGCGCTGCGACCGACGCGCCGTCCAGCGACGTCTCGAGCGGCGCGCCGCTCGCGGTGGTGCCACCTCGCGACGGGATGACGGGGGTCAGGTCAGCCGTCTGGATCGAAGCGCGCCAGGTCTGACCCGCGGCCAGGAACACGGCGTCCTGCTTGCCGACGAGGCGCACGGTCGCGGAACCTTTGCTCACCGTCACACGCGCAAGCGTCTCGGCCGCGACGACGACCTCGTACTCGCCTGCGCCTTCGATCTCGGCATCGGAGGTCGCGATCCGGACGCGATCACCCACGCGCGGTGCGGGGACCGCGAGATGCAGCGTACCCGCGTGCACGCGCACGATCTCGTCGGTGCCGCCGCTCGGCGTGGCCGCGAGGGTGTGCTCGACCGCCGCGGCCGAGGACGATTCGATCCGCGCGTAGGCCTCGCGGGGTGGCGACGACAATGATGTCGAGGACGGCGAGCGGAGCAGGAGCACCGCGAGCGCCGCGGCCGCGAGCGCACCGGCCGCGAACCCACCGCCGACGAGCAACCAGCGGCGGGGGCCCGGCTGTGCGGGTACCGAGGCCGCGGCGAGCAGCGACGCGCGCACGCTCTCCGTGCGTTCGACGCCCGGGCGGTCGTAGGGGAGCTGGGTCGCGAGCTCTCGCAGGCTGTCGTCGGTCATGTGCCGTCTCCTTCGATCGCTTCGCGCAACGCGCGCCTCGCCTCGTACAACCGTCGCGAGAGCGTCCCCGCGCGCACGTCGAGAATCCTTGCGGCCTCGGCGCCCGAGAGATCCTCGACATCGCAGAGGACATACGCCGCGCGCAGATCGTGCGGCAGCTCGTCGAGCGCTGCGGCGAGCCGCTTGACCTGCTGCGCCCGGACCGCGGCCGCGTCGGGTCCACCGACCGGCGCGGGCTCGGGGATGCCGGCGTATGCATCGAGCCGGCGCCGCGTGGTGCGGAAGTGACGACGCACGGTGTTCGCCGCGATGCCGAACAGGAAGCTCCTCACCGTGCCGTGGCCCGCGTAGCCCTTCGCGGACTTCCATGCCGCCATGAACGTGGTCTGCACGAGATCATCGGTCTCGCCGGGCTCGGTGCGGAGTAGCCGCGAGATCAGCCGGTACACCGCCGCGTGGTGGCGATCGAACAGCGCGCCGAGCGCCGCAGGATCGCCGACGCCACACGATGCGAGCAGCGCCTCGTCGGAGAGGTCGGCGAGCGAGGACGTCCGCGGCTCGGGGCGGCGCAACGGCACGACCTGACCGAGCGCCGGGGTGTGCCTTCCGCTGCTCACGGCGACCCCAGCCGCAGGCCGACCCCGAGCACCAGGCCCGCGCCGGGCTCGCCCGGCAGCGCGACCTCCTTCGCCGTCAGCCCGCTCGGAGCCGTGGCGGGCTCGAACGCGTCGCTGTGACCGAACGGCATCAGCGTGTACGACGCCACGCCATCGAGCCAGAGGTGCTGGAACAACGGGATCGAGATCCGTAGCGCGATCGAGATCCGCGGGGTGTACGTCGCCGTCTCGAACTTGTCGCCGACGTAGAGCTTGCCCGTGTTCGGATCGGTACCGGAAGCATCGGGCGCGCACATCGGCGCGACGTCCGGCATCACGCACATCGGATCAGTGGGATCGCAGTTCGGCGGCGTCATGCCGCCTGGATCGGGCGCCGGCACGGCGCAGCCCTCGACGCGGCGCGTGGAGAACCGACCGATCCCGACACCAAGCTCCGGCGCGACGATCATCTGCCCCGCGGAGATCGGCAGGCTCGCCGTGGCGAGCGCGGAGACATCGGCGCGCGCCGCGGCGGAGAGGTTCGACGCGCGATCCGGCTGCGTCATCCCACGCACGCGCCCCCCGATGCACACGCCGTGAACGCGTACGCACGCGCCAGCGCTGCCACCGCGCCACGACGTTCCTTCGTCGGTCCATGCTTGTTCGTAGAGGACGGTGATGCCGAACGTCTCGAACACCGACCGCGCCGGCATGACCTCCACCACGTCGCGCGCTGCGACGCTGCCGGGCGCAGCTGGCTGCGGGAGGACGGGCTCCGGTGCCCAGCCCGCGACATCGAGATCATCGCGCAGCCACGCGTCGATCCACGCCGCGGCGACGCTGGGATCGGTGACCACCCTGCCCTCGCTGCGCTCACCACTACCGCGCACCGCGACATCGATCGCGCCGTCTTCGCGCGCGACCCGGGCGGTCGCCTGCACCGCAGGGCACTTCACCGTACCCGCGCCGAGCGCCACGCCGAGCTTCACGAGCTCCGCGCCGACGCGCTCGACCGCCTCGCGATCCCCCGTGAGCTGTGCCCGCGCAGCGCACGGCTCGGCCCGAGCGACCCGCGGTGCGGATGCCAGGACGACGAGCGCGAGCGCCGCGGGCGCGCGGGTCACGACGGAGTTGTCTCCACGCAACCGAAGTCACCCGGCGGGTTCGCCGGCGTCATGCCACCGGTGCCGGGGTCGCACATGCCGGCGGCGTCGCACTCGGGCGGCTGCGGCGGAGGCCAGCAGTTCGGATCTTCCATCGCACACCCACACGTCGCGGGATCGGCCATGCACGGATCCTTGCACGTATCCGGATCGGTCGGATCCGCGCACGGAGGCGGGGGTGGCGGCGGGCACATCGGGTCGCCCGGATCGCACGTCGGCGGAGGGCAGTTCCCCGACGCGTCGCACTTGCAGTAGGGATCGTTCGGGTCCGCGCACGGTGGCGGCGGCGGGATGCAGTTCGGATCGGTCGGATCCGTGCACACCGTTCCGCACGACGGATCGCCCGATGGACATGGCTGACAGTTCGCGTCCATCGGATCGCACGGCGGCGGCGGCTGGCAGTTCGGATCGTTCGGCCCCGTGCACCCCGGATCGCAGTTCGGATCGGTGGGATCAGCGCAGCCCGGCGTGCAGTTCGGATCCATCGGATCGCACGGCGGCGGCGGCTCGCAGTTCGGATCCATCTGACCTGTCATCGGGTCGGTGCACTTGCACATCGGATCGTTCGGGTCGTTGCACGGCGTGCCACCGCCACCACCGTTCGGATCCATCCCGTTTCCGACGGTGCCGACGTCCCACGGATCGACCGGCTGGCAGACCTCGAAGCTGAGCGCCGTCAGGCCGCCGGACTTCTGCGACAGGACGTGACGCACGCCGCTCGTGGTCAGGACCTCGAGGCGATAGCGCTTGCCCGTGGGCAGCGCGAGCGTGAACGAGCCGTCGCTGCGCACCTGCGCCGCGGTGACAGTGCTGTCGGAGGTCACCGCGCGCACGGCGAGCGCGCCGCTCGTCGTGAACCGGCCCGTCAGCACCTGGGTGGGACTGCTCTCCGAACATCCGATTCCGGCCATGGCACACACCGCCAGAAGCCACGCTTTTCCACTACGCACGCTGGTCATCGCGCCTCCTCTTTCCTGCCCCTTCGTGCCCGCAACCGGCAGTTTCCTCGCAACATTCGTCAGCTCGGCGCCTGGG
>JAYVLW010000625.1:0-14711 GCA_043759315.1 Myxococcales bacterium | reverse complement strand
GCCACGACCGTCACGTTCCCCCGCCCGACCGTGACCGGCGGCACCGCGATCACGCGGTCGGAGCCGGCGCCGACGAACTCGATCGGCCAGCACAACGTGATGGACTGGGCGCCGCAGGGAGCCGCGCCTGTCGCGATCGACCTCGCGAGCGCGCTCCTCGCCACCTACTCGACGACGCCGTCGGTCTCCGCGGCGACGCGCACCGTCACCTGGGCGGCGTCGGCGGGCGGGACTCCGGACTTCGCGTGGGCCACGCTGTTTGCGAACCGGGTGGTCGGCCAGTCCAGCACGTTCTGGAGCTGGGACATCGTGGTGCCCTACAGCTCGACGACGTTCACGCTGCCCACGCTGCCGGCGGACATCGCGGAGCTCAACTTCACGGCCACCGATACGGTCGACGTCAACGAGCTGATCACCGCGAAGGTGCCCGGGGGCTACGATGCCGTGCGCTCCGATATCCTGTCGTCGACGCCCGATCAGTTCGTGCTGGGTCCGAGCGGCCGGATCGTGTTCGAGACCATGGACTTCGTGGTCAACGCGCGGATCGCGCCCCCGGTGCGCTCGTGGACGAGCCGCCCGGTGCACGCCCCCCGCAAGTGACGCCGTTCGCCGCGCAGGAGTGACCGGGCCGCGTTTACTCCTGGCGCTGCCTGGGGTTAGATCCCTCGATGGAACGCCCCGTGGCAGCTCCGGTCGGGACGTCGGTGCCGCGTGTCGATGGCGTCGCGAAGGTCACCGGCCGCGCGCGTTACCTCGATGACCTCGATGCGCCGAATGCCTGGCACGGCGCAACGGTGCGCTCGAAGGTGCCGCACGGCGTGCTCGAAGCGATCGAGCTCGATCCCGCGTTCGACTGGAGCCGCGTGGTGGTCGCCACCGCGGACGACATCAAGGGGCACAACGTCATCCTCCTGATCGAGGACGATCAGCCGGCGCTCGTGAAGATCGGCGCGCGGGTGATGCACGTGGACGAGGCCGTCGCGCTGGTCGCCGCTCCCACGCGCGCACTCGCGTTCGAGGCCGCGAAGCACGTCACGCTCAAGATCAAGCCGCTGCCGCCCGTGTTCGACATCGACGACGCGATCGCCGTGAAGCAGCTGCTCTACAAGACGAACAACGTGTTCAAGGAGTTCCTGATCCGCAAGGGGCACGGCACCGATGCCGAGCTCGCCGCCGCGTTCGCGTCCGCGGCGCAGGTCATCGAGGGTACGTATGTCACCTCTCCGCAGGAGCAGATGTACATCGAGACCCAGGCGATGATGGCGGAGTGGGATGAAGCCCAGCACCGCTGCTACATCGTCGGCTCGATGCAGTGCCCGTTCTACGTGCACAAGGCGATGAAGTCGCTGCTCGGCTGCGGGCCCGATGATGTCGTGATCACGCAGGCCGTCACCGGCGGTGGCTTCGGCGGCAAGGAAGAGTATCCGTCGATGCTCGCCGCGCACGTCGCGATCCTCGCCGGCAAGGCGAAGCACCCGGTCAAGATCGTCTACGACCGCGACGAGGACATCGCCGCCACGACGAAGCGTCACCCGTGCCGCACGCACCACCGCATGGCGGTCGACGCGGCCGGCAACATCCTCGCGCTGGACATCGACGTGGTGATGGACGGCGGCGCGTACCTGACGCTGTCGCCCGTGGTGCTGTCGCGCGGCGTGCTGCACGCGGCGGGGCCCTACAAGTGCCCGGTGACGCGCGTGCGCGGCCGCGTGCTCGCCACCAATCATCCGCCGCACGGAGCGTTCCGCGGCTTCGGTGCGCCGCAGACCACGTTCGCGTACGAGCGGCAGCTCGAGAAGCTGGCGATCGCACGCGGCGAGGATCCGCTGGCCCTGCGCTCGCGGCTCGCACTGCGCTCGGGCGACACCACGGCGACCGGGCAGGAGCTCACGTTCTCCGTCGGTACCGACGAGGTGATCGGCGCGATCGCGAAGGTCGCCGGCGCGGTGCCGGTGCGCGATGGCACCAGCAAGGACGGCGCTCCGATCAAGCGCGGGCGCGGCGTATGCTTCTACTTCCACGGCGCGGGCTTCACCGGATCGGGCGAGCAGCGCCTCGCGGGTCGCGCAGCGATCGCGGTGACCACCGACGGAACGATCGAGGTGCGGTCGAGCTCCACCGACATCGGCCAGGGCGCGATCACGATGTTCTCGCAGATCGCGGCGACCGCTCTCGGCATCGACGTGGCGCACATCCACGTCGTCGATCCGAACACGCGGCTCGTCCCCGACTCCGGTCCCACGGTCGCGAGCCGTACCTGCATGGTGGTCGGCGGGCTCGTCGATACGGGCGCACGCGCGATCCGGAAGCAGCTCGAGGCGTGGGCCGCGGAGCACGGCATGGCGGGCAGGTCCCTCGTGGAGATCGCGAAGGCGCGCGGCGCCGAGGGCGAGCTCGTCGAGATGGTGCAGTACCAGCCGCCGCCGGGCATCCAGTGGGACGACGCCACCTACACGGGCTCCGCGTATCCGGTCTACGGCTGGGCGGCGTGCCTCGTCGACGTGTCGGTCGATCTCGATAGCTACGAGGTCACCATCGATCGCTGCGTGCAGGCCGTCGACGTCGGCAAGGCGATCAACCCGTCGATCGTGAAGGGGCAGATCGAGGGCGGTACGTTGCAGGCGCTCGGCTGGGCGGTGCTCGAGAACATCGTGTACAAGGACGGCCGCGTCGCCAACGCGAACATGACCAACTGCATCGTCCCCACGTTCGCCGACGCGCCCGAGCTCGAGACCATCCTGATCGAGTGCCCGTATCCGTTCGGCCCGAGCGGCGCGAAGGGCGTCGGCGAGATCCCGATGGATGGACCGGCCGCGGCGGTCGCCAACGCCGTCCAGAACGCGCTCGGCATGCCGTTCGACTCGCTCCCGATCTCCCCCGAGGTCGTACGCGCGGCGTGGAGGCGGTCGTGAAGGTCACGCTCGAGGTCAACGGTGCATCCCGCGCGGTCGAGGTGTCGCCGTGGAAGCGTCTCCTCGACGTGCTGCGCGAGGATCTCCGCCTCACCGGCACCAAGGAAGGGTGTGGCGAAGGCGAGTGCGGTGCGTGCACGGTGATGCTCGACGGCGAGGTGGTGAACTCGTGCCTCGTCGCGGTGGGGCAGTGCGATGGACGCAGCGTGACCACGGTCGAGGGTCTCGCGAAGGGCGACGTGCTGCACGCGGTGCAGCGTGCGCTCGTCGCGTGCGGTGGTGCCCAGTGCGGCATCTGTACGCCGGGTATCGCGGTGTGTGCGGCGCACGTGGTGGATCGTGGGCTGGTCGTCGGGCGGGATGACGCCTCGGCGCGTGCGCAGGTCCGCGAGCTGCTCGCCGGGAACATCTGCCGGTGTACGGGTTACCAGCTGATCGTCGACGCGATCATCACCGCGGCGCGCGAGGTCGCGCGATGACCAGCTACCTGCGCCCGCGTACCCTCGAGGAGGCCGCCGTCGCGCGCGCAGCGTATCCGGACTGGATGGTGCTCGCGGGTGGCACCGACCTCATGGTCAACGCGAACCACAAGCCGACGCCACCGGGCATCCTCGATCTGTGGCGCCTCGGCGAGCTCGGCTTCATTCGGGTCGAGGGCACGACGATCGTGATCGGCGCCGGCACCACGTGGCACGAGGTCGAGCGCCACCCGGCGATCCGCGACAAGCTGCTCCCGCTCGCGCTCGCTGCACGCGAGATCGGCGCGTTGCAGATCCAGGCGCGCGGCACGCTCGGCGGCAACGTCGGGACCTCGTCGCCGGTCGGCGATAGCCTGCCGGTGCTGCTCGCGCTCGACGCGACGATCGAGGTCGCGTCGGTGCGCGGCCGCCGCACCATCCCGTACCACGCGTACTGCACCGGATACCGCAAGACGCAGCTCGCCAGCGACGAGCTGATCGTCGCGGCGCACATCCCGGTTCCCGCGACGAGCACGCGCACCACCTGGCGCAAGGTCGGCACCCGCCGTGCGCAATCGATCTCGAAGGTGATGGGCGCGGCCGCGATCACGCTCGACGGCGGCACGGTGACCTCGGCGCGTGTCGCGCTGGGCGCCGTGGCCGACCGGCCGATCCGGATCACCGAGGTCGAGCTCGCCGTGGCGGGGCTGCCACTCGCCCAGGCCGCCGATGCCGCGCGCGCGGCGATGCGCGGCGCGATCACGCCGATCGACGACGTCCGCTCGACCGCGGACTATCGTCGCGACGTCGCGGAGAACCTCGTCGCTCGGTTCTTTACCTCGTGACCCCGCGTGTCATGATCCCTCGCGGTGTCCGCGCCTGACGCTCCAGAGGATCCGAAGCCGAAGCCCGAGGACTCGGGCTCGGTGGAGATCTCCGCGTCGGAGACGGTCACGATGCCCGCCGCCGAGGCCTCCGGATCGATCGATGTCGAGCTATCGGGCCGGCTGCCCGCCTCCGACGGCACGCCGACCTCGGTCGCCGACTTCGACTCGCAGCCGGTCGCCTCCGGCAAGGTCCGCGCGGCCGTCGCGGGCGAGCAGACCAACCGGACCAAGCGCCTGCGCTCGGCGGCGCGCGATGCGGTCGATGCGAGCGTCGAGAAGCTCGGCTCGAGCCTGGGCACCATCGGCGAGGGCGTCAGCAAGCTCGGCGAGAAGTCCAAGGGGGTCCCGCTCGTCGGCGCCGGCGTCTCGATGCTCGGCGAGGGCATCACGCAGGTGGGCGAGTCGCTGCACCACCTTCCGGCGGCGGCGAAGACACGCAGGGGTCGGCTGCTCGTGCGCAGCCTGTTCGTCGGGTTCGTCCTCGTCGCGTCGTGGATCACCGTCATCGTGGCGTTGCAGCTCCACGGCAACGAGACCCCGGACTTCCGGCCGATCGCCGAGCAGCTCCTCATCGATCTATCGAAGAACCAGCCCTCGGTGGAGAGCGTCTACGACGCGTCCTCCCCGCGATTCCAGGAGATGGTGCGCAAGGAGAAGTTCGTCGACGACATGAACGATCTCAGCGCGACCGTCGGCAAGTTCCGCGAGATCACCGCGGTCAACGACTCCCTGGTCACCTCGGGACCCACCGGACGGATCGGCCGCGTCTCGCTGACCGTCGCGTACGACAAGGCGACGTGCAAGGCCTCGGTCAGCCTGCACGAGGACAAGGGCGTGTGGAAGCTGCTCGGCATCGGTGTCGAGCTCCCGAAGGAGCTCAAGATCTCGCAGGCCGAGCGGGAGGAGCGCGTCCAGGCGTGCAAGGACTCGATGTCGAAGAGCTGTGATCTCTACGTCGCGGCGAACTCCATCCTCGAACAGCTTCGCGATGGCCACGCCGATCAGGTGTGGGACGCGGCGTCGGGCGTGTTCCAGAAGCAGGAGGAGCGCGCGCGGTTCATCACGTTGCAGGAAGAGCACCGCGCGCTGCTTGGCCCGTACGTGCGCGTCCTGAAGGTCACCGAGGCGAAGGTCATCGGCAACGCGACCGGTGGCAACAACGCCGCGTTCGACATCATCACGGAGTACGCACGGTCGTCGGGCGTGGCCGTCACCTTCGGCTTCTATCGCGGCTCGCGCACCCAGCCATGGAAGCTGCGCAGCTTCAAGATCGTGTTGCCGATGCCGCGCGCCGGCGATGTCGGGCAGCCGCTCGACGACGGCTCGTCTGGATCCGGATCCGGATCGGGATCCGGATCGGCGGGCTCGGGTACCGGGTCGGGCTCGGCGCGTCCCGTGAAGCCCGTGAAGCCGGCGGCTCCGCAGAAGCCTGGCGCCGGCTCCGGGTCGGGCTCCGCGACCGTCGGCTCCGGCGCACCCTAGCCAGGCGGATTCGAAGCGGATCCGCCTAGATGGACACCGGGACCGCCCGATCGCACGAGCGTGCAAACGCGGGGGCGCGGCAGGTGTCTAACCAGGGATGGCCTACCGGAATGACCTGGATGCACTCGAGGCACGGCTCGCCGCCGTGCAGCGCGATCTCGACGCGACGACGCGCGATCGCGATGAGACCGCGCGCATGCTCGCCGAGGCGCGCGACCAGGTCCGCAACGACGACCTCGCCGCGGACTACGCCGCCGGCGGACCGCAGCGGCGCCGCCGCCGTCGCGCCGTGGTCATCGCCTCCGCGGCGCTCCTCGCCACGGTCGGCGGCATCGCGACCTACAAGCTGACCCGGCCTTCGAGCACGTATCGGTTCGAGGCGATCATCGAGCAGTTCATCGGGTTCGAGACCGCGATGTGCAAGTGCACGGACAAGCGGTGCGCCGATGCCGTGATGGAAGGACTCAACCACTGGTCGGTGGAGATGGCCAAGGCAGAGCCGACGCGCGCGGGTACACCGACCGAAGCGCAGATGAAGCAGATGCAGACGGTCGCGGAGCACTTCGGGGAGTGCATGACGAAGGCGATGACCCGGGCGGAACATCCTTGACCAGCCATGGCCCGGCCAAAGGGTCGTCCGAGGTCGCCGATCACGCGCTGGTGACGCGCGCCTCGGGGATGCGCGGACCCTCGCGGCGGCGCGTCCACAGGCGCAGCCCGAACCACGCGGCGAGCGCGATGCCAGGCCACGCGAGCCACGAGGCGTGCGCCCACCACGGGCGCTCGAAGCGGAACTGCAGGAGGTGGCGGCCCTTGCCGACGTCGACGGCGAGGAAGTCCGGCGTGACGCGGCGAACGGGAGCCTCGGCGCCGTCGATGTACGCGTGCCAGCGCGGATGCCATGACTCGCGCGCCATGAACGTGGTGGGCGCGGTGACGTCGACCTCCGCGTTGATGTCGGCCGCGTCGCCGGGCGAATCCTGACGCCACGAGCGCAGGGTGGAGCCCATCGGGGCGGTGCCCGGGTTGCCGAAGCCGGCGTACACGAGGTGCCGGTTCTTGAGGGGCATGTCGGTCCGCATCCAGGCGATGGCGGCCTTGCGCGCCTCGGAGTTCGCGGTGGTGGGGCCGTCGGGGAGGATGCCGGTGATCTGGATCGGCGAGACGAGGCCTGGCGTGGGCAGCCGACGCACGACGTAGCCGGCGGTCTCCACGACGGTGTCGCCCACGGGCATCGTCGCGGCCTTGTTCTTGTCGAACACGAGGTACGGGGCGTCGTAGAGCCACGCGTTCTTCGGGAAGTCCCGCACGGACCACAGGTAGTCGTAGTTCGGCGAGGCCTGAAGGCCGCCGCCGCCCATCTGGAGGAGCGACGGAATGCGGCCGTAGACGTACGAGAGGAGGTTCCACCAGTGGTTCTCGCAACCGGGGCCCACCTGCTTGCGGCCGGGCGGTGCGGTCTCGAGCGCGGCGATGATCTCCATCATCTGCGGGCGCACGCTCGGGGGATCGGAGCCGAGGACGCGCGCGCGGCCGGCCTGCACGCGCGAGCCGGGGACGGCGACGAGCACGACAAGCGCGGCGACCACGGCGGCGATGCCGGTGCGGGCACCGTACTGGAACGACGTGTGCGAGATCCGATCGACCCAACCGCCGGTGAGGCGAAGCGCGGCACGGAGGCTGCGCAGGAACCAGCCGGCCTCGGGCGCGTTCCACAGGGCGAGCGTGATCGAGTAGACGCCCGCACCGATGCCGAGCGCGAACACGATCTGCATCGAGCCGAGGAAGCGCACGGCGGGGATGAGATCGTCGGCGGTCTTCGGCATGTGCGGGCCGAGGCCGAGGAGGAGCGCGAACGCGATGCCCGGGATCCACAGCCAGCGCAGCGGCGAGCCACGGCCGAACACCATCGCGATCGGGAGCGCGCAGGTCAGGATGATCACGCGGCCCTCGTCGAGGACGTGACCCTGGTAGAACCACTTCGCGAGCAAGCCGAAGCCCGGGCCGACCTCGTCGTCGACACGATGGGGAAAGCCACCGAAGCCCTTCGCGTCGACGAGCATCGTGATCCAGCCGGGCAGGGTGGCGAGCGCGAGGCCGAGACCGACGATGACGAGGCGCAGCGGCTCGCCGAGCACGGGTGCGAGCTGTGCGCGCCACGTGGAATCGGTGCGGAAGGTCCGCGCGAGGCGCACGCCGGCGAATGTGAACACGACGCCGGCGCCGAGCGCGCCCCACATCAGGGTCTGCCGACCGAGCACGTACCAGACACCGAGGACGAGGACAGCGAGAAGTCCGACGACGATCGCGGTGAGCACCGGCGAGCGCCACACACAGCGCTTGACCAGGACACCGCCGGTGACGCCGAGCGCGAGGGTGAGGCCGAGCGAGACGCCGCCGAACGGATGGCACAGGCCGACGAACGCGCCCCACGCGATGGCGGGTGCGATGCCCTTGGCTTCGCGGACCCAGCGCACGCCGTGGCCGAGAGCGAGCGGAAACGCGGCGAGTGACCAGGTCTGCGTGTAGAGGCCGACGTGGAACGTACCGTCCGAGGAGAAGCCCCAGCGCGACTGGCCGATGGTGAACGAGATCACGAACGCGGCGGTCACGGCTTGCCACGGGTCGGCGCCCATCAAGCGCATGCCGCGGTACGCGGCGAGCGGTGCAAGGACCAGCGGCAGGAACACGCTGAGCTGGAAGAAGAACGTGTGGTGACCGAACAGCGCCGCGGGCAGCGCGGAGGCGAGCTGCGGGATGACCTGGTAGTAGTAGGCCGAGGCATAGCCCGCGTTCGCGGACGGATTCCAGAAGTCCCAATCGCCGACGGCGATGCAGTCGGCGAGGCGCCGGCTCTCGGCCATGTGGAAGGTCAGGTCGTCGCCGGCGATCTCGCCGAAGAACACGCCGAAGTAGATGACGCCGATCGCGATCGTGAGGATCCCGAGCGCCGGCAGGGCGCCGTGCTTCGCGATCCACGCGACGGCGACATCCCAGGGGTCGGGAGGCGAGGGCGTCACCGCGAGCGTCATCTTCGCGTCGGGCGGATCCGACTTCCTGGTCATCCAGCGTCCTCGCCGAGCAACAGCGCGATGCGCTCGTCATCGAACAAGGGCGTCGCGCCGCGGACCTCGGCGACGGCGGCGGCGTAGCGCGCGGCGGCATGACCCGAGGCAGCGAGGTCCCAGCCCATGGTCATGCCGAGCACGAGGATCGCGAGGTACGCATCGCCACACCCGACGTTGTCACCTTGCACCGCCGCGCGCACACCCGGGATCGTGATCGCCGCGCCATCGCCGTAGAGCGTGGAACCCGCGGCGCCGTGGGTGACCGCCACGACCTTGCGGTTCGCGCGCAAGGCGGCGACCGGATCGGCCCAGCCGTACCAGCCGGCGAGCACCGCGAGCTCGCGATCGTTGACCTTGACGACATCGGCGGCGTCGAGCGCCGCGCGCACGGCAGAGGTCTCGGGCAGGGCCGGCGCCTTGCGGAGGTTGACGTCGCAGACCTTGAGGCAGGTCTCGCCGGCGGCGGCGACCGCGCGCTCCCAGCTCTCGAACCCCTCCGCGGTGCGCTGCGCGAGCGTGCCGAAGATGAGGACCCCGGCCTCGGACACCGCGCGCTCGACCGCGGGCGTGCAGGCGATCCGCTCCCACGCGCGGTGCTCGAACAGGCGATAGCGCGGCTCACCGTTCTCGATGGTGACGCCGACCTCGCCGGTCTCGCGCTCGGAGTCGATCTGGACGAGCGACGTATCGACGAAGTGGGCGAGGCGCGCGATCGCGCGGCGACCGAGCTCGTCGTCCCCGACCCGGGTGACCAGGCGCGCCCAGCCGCCCGCCTGACCCAGGTGGTAGGCCACGTTCGCGGGAGCGCCGCCGAGCTGGTCTCCATCGGGGAACCGGTCCCAGAGGACTTCCCCCCAGATCACCACGGCTTCGTCGCTTGTTGACATCGGTCAGTTAGTGTACAAGTTACACTATAAACGTGCCGAGACGAAGATGACCCAACCAACGACCGACGGACTCGGAGTGTACGGCGGCTCGCTCGCCCTGCTCACGGACTTGTACCAGCTGACCATGGCCTGCGGCTACTGGAAGGGCGGTCATGCCGAGCAGGAGGCGGTGTTTCACCTGACCTACCGGCGCCCGCCGTTCGGGGGCGGGTATGCGATCGCCGCCGGGATCGCACCGGCGCTCGCGTATCTCGAGAGGCTGTCGTTCACGGCGGATGACCTCGCGTACCTGGCGACGCTGCAGGATGCGACGCAGCGCCCGCTGTTCCCGCAGGGCTTTCTCGACTACCTCGGCGCGCTGAAGTTCACCTGCACCGTCGACGCGGTGCCCGAGGGCAGCGTCGTGTTTCCCCACGAACCGATCGTCCGGGTGCGCGGGCCGATCCTGCAGGCCCAGCTGGTCGAGACCGCGCTGCTCGACATCATCAACTTCCAGTCGCTGATCGCCACCAAGGCATCGCGCGTGGTGATGGCCGCGCGCGGTGCGCCGGTCCTCGAGTTCGGCCTGCGGCGGGCCCAGGGCATCGACGGTGGCCTCGCCGCATCGCGCGCCGCCTATATCGGCGGCACCTCCGGCACCTCGAACGTGCTCGCGGGCAAGCTGTTCGGCATCCCGGTGAGAGGCACGCACGCGCACAGCTGGGTGATGTTCCATCGCGACGAGCGGACCGCCTTCCGCGCGTACGCCGACGCGCTGCCCGGCAACTGCACGTTCCTCGTCGACACCTACGACACGCTCGACGGCGTGGCCAACGCGATCGAGGTCGGCAAGGAGCTGCGTTCGGCGGGGTATCCCCTCCTCGGGGTGCGCCTCGACTCGGGCGACCTCGCGCACCTCTCGATCGAGGCGCGCCGGATGCTCGACGAGGCGGGCTTCGGCGACGCCCGCGTGGTGGCCTCGAACGATCTCGACGAGTACGTGATCGGCAGCCTGCTCGAGCAGGGCGCGAAGATCGACGTGTACGGCGTGGGCACGCGGCTCGTGACCGCGTACGACCAGCCCGCGCTCGGCGGCGTGTACAAGCTCGGCGCCACGCGCGGGGCGGATGGCACCTGGCACGAGGCGATCAAGCTGAGCGAGCAGCCGATCAAGATCTCGAATCCGGGCGTGCTGCAAGTCCGCCGCCTCCGCCGCGGTAAGGAGCTCGTCGCCGACGTGATCTACGACTCCGAGGCCGGCCTGTCCGGCACCGATCTGCACGATATCGAAGATCCCCTGCGTCCCGCCTTCACGCCGGCCTTCGAGACCGGCGAGGATCTGCTGGTGACGATCCTCGACCACGGTCAGCCCACGCGCCCGCCGGAGGACCTCGCCACGATGCGGGCACGCGCCGCCGCGGATCTCGCCGCGCTGTCGCCGCGCACGCGGCGGTTCCTGAACCCGCAGCCGTTTCCGGTCGGCCTCGACGACCACGTCCACACGCGCAAGCAGCAGCTGATCGCCGCCGCACGGGAGCACGCCAAGCCATGACCACCCCGCTCGTGTACTCGACGGTACCGTACATGTACCTCGGCTCCGCGATCGCCCGGGTCGGGGGCTGGGAGGAGGGCGTCGTCGAGCGCAAGACGTTCCCCGATGGCGAGCACTACCTGCGCGTCCTGACCGATCCGGCTGATCGCGACGTCATCCTCGTGGGCGGGACGCCCGATGACGCGGCCACGCTCGAGCTCTACGACCTCGCGTGCGGCCTCGTCGCCGGTGGCGCGTACCGCCTGCGCATGGTGATCCCGTACTTCGGCTACTCCACGATGGAGCGCTCGGTGCGCTTCGGCGAGGTGGTCACGGCGAAGACCCGTGCCCGCCTGCTGTCGTCGATCCCGATGGCGAGTCGCGGGACGCAGGTGTTCCTGCTCGATCTCCACGTCGATCCGATCGCTCATTACTTCGAGGGCGGCATCCGCTCGATCCACGTCTACGGCAAGACGCTCGTCACCGCCGCGGCGCGCGGCCTCGCCGGCGATGACTTCGTGATGGCGTGCACCGATGCGGGCCGCGCGAAGTGGGTGGAGTCGCTGGCGAACGATCTCGGCGTCGCCGCCGCGTTCGTCTACAAGCGCCGCGCCTCGGGCAGCGAGACCCACGTCACCGGCGTGTCGGCCGACGTCGACGGCAAGCGGGTCGTGATCTATGACGACATGATCCGGACAGGCGGTTCGCTGCTCGCCGCCGCGGAGGCCTACAGGAAGGCCGGCGCCATCTCGATCGACGCGATCGCCACACATGGTCTTCTGCCCGGCGATTCCCTCGCCAAGATCCGCGCGAGTGGTCTACTGGGCCGCATCGTGGTCACCGATAGCCATCCGCGCGCGGTCGCGCTCGCGGACGACTACCTGCAGGTCGTCAGCACCGCAACGCTGTTGACCGAGCATCTGATCTCCAACCGGTAGGTCGTCATGAGACTCGTCAAGCTCGCCGTCGCCTGCGTCAACCAGACCCCGTTCGCCTGGGACGAGAACTTCGTGCACCTCAAGCTGGCCATCGAGCACGCGCGCGCCGAGGGCGCGACGATGGTGTGCCTGCCCGAGCTGGCCATCACCGGCTACGGATGCGAGGACGCGTTCTTCATGGACGGTCTTCAAGATACGGCGTTCTCGCAGCTCGAGATGCTGGCCCCGATGACCTACGGTATGGTCGTCGCCGTCGGCATCCCCGTCTATCACGAGAAGGCGCTGTACAACTGCGCGGCGCTCCTCGTGGACGGCGCGATCGTCGGCTTCGTCGCGAAGCAGTTTCTCGCCGGAGATGGCATCCATTACGAGCCGCGCTGGTTCAAGGCGTGGCCCGCGGGCGAGATCGATACGCTCGAGCGGACGGCGCCGGATGGTTCGATCCGCAAGTACCCGATCGGCGACCTGCTGTTCGACGTGGGCGATGTCCGCATCGGCTTCGAGATCTGCGAGGACGCGTGGGTCGCGAACCGCCCGGGCACGGATCTGTCGCTGCGGGGCGCGGACATCCTGTGCAATCCGTCGGCGAGTCACTTCGCGTTCAACAAGTTCGCCGTGCGCCAGCGGTTCGTGATCGAGGGATCGCGCGCGTTCGGCGTCGCGTACCTCTACGCGAACCTCCTCGGCAACGAGGCCGGGCGCATCGTCTATGACGGCGGCGGGATGATCGCCTCGGGCGGCGAGATGCTCGCGCGTGGCAAGCGGTTCTCGTTCCAGGATATCGAGCTGTCGACCGCGGTCGTCGACATCGATGGCAACCGTCGCGAACAGGCGCGCCGCGGCAGCCACCGCCCGCGCCACGATGCGGAGAACCTCGTGATCGAGTGTCCGTTCGTGTGGCCGGTGCGCCAGCCGGTCAAGGTCGCGCGACCGGCGCCATCGTGGGAGGACCGCGCGACCGTGCGCGAGGAGGAGTTCGCCCGCGCGGTGGCGCTGGGGCTGTGGGACTACCTGCGGAAGAGCCGCGCACAGGGGTACGTGATCTCGCTGTCGGGCGGTGCCGACTCCGCGGCGTGCGCGATCCTCGTCGCGCTCGCGGTCCAGATGGCGTTCGGGGAGCTCGGACCCGGCGGGGTGCGGCAACACCTGCCGACGTGCCGGCGGTTGCACGAGGTGCTCGAGCACGGCGGCGGGGCCTCGGCGGCGGTCGGTGCATTGCTCGCGTGCGCGTATCAGCCGACGGAGAACTCCGGTCCCATCACGCGCCACGCGGCGGAGATGATCGCGAAGTCTCTCGGCGCCGAGTTCCACGTCATCGATGTCGACGTCCAGTACAAGGCGTACATCCAGTCGCTGGAGAAGGCGATCGGCCGCAAGCTGACGTGGGAGCAGGACGACCTGACGCTGCAGAACATCCAGGCCCGCGTGCGTGCGCCGTCGATCTGGATGCTCGCCAACCTGCGTGGCGCCGTGCTGCTGACCACCTCGAATCGCTCCGAGGCCGCGGTCGGCTACGCGACGATGGATGGCGACACCGCGGGCGGGCTCGCGCCGCTCGGCGGCATCGACAAGACCTACCTGCGGCAGTGGCTGGTGTGGATGGAGACCAAGGGGCCGGTTGGCCACGATCCGATGGCGACGCTGCGCTTGATCAACCAGCAGCAACCCACCGCCGAGCTGCGCCCAGCCACGAAGGGCGGCGTGGCCCAGACCGACGAGGCCGACCTCATGCCGTACGACTTCCTCGAGGCCGTCGAGGACTCCGCGATCCGCGACAAGCACACGCCGGTCGAGGTGCTGCAGGAGCTGTCCCCGCGCTATCCGGAGCAGTCGCCGGTGCAGCTCGCCACCTGGATCGAGCGGTTCTTCCGGCTGTGGTGCAGGAACCAGTGGAAGCGCGAGCGGATGGCGCCGTCGTTCCACCTGGATGATCGCAACGTGGACCCGCGGTCGTGGTGCCGGTTCCCGATCCTGTCGGGCGGCTTCGAGCGCGAGCTCGCGGAGCTTCGCAGCTACGTCGCCTCCGGAGCCGCGGATCGGGTGGAGCGCGAACGGATGGAGCCGGGACGATGAGCTACTCGTACGAATATCCGCGCGCCGCGGTGGCGGTGGACTGCGTCGTGTTCGGCCTCGACGAGGCCGATCTCAAGGTGCTGCTGATCCAGCGCAAGCTGGTGCCGTTCCAGCACGCGTGGGCGCTGCCCGGCGGCTTCGTGCGAATGGACGAGACGATCGACGAGGCCGCGCGCCGCGAGCTCGAGGAGGAGGCGGGTGTCTCCGACGTCTACCTCGAGCAGCTGTACACGTTCGGGGCGCTCGACCGCGATCCGCGCGAGCGCGTGATCACGATCGCCCACTACGCGCTCGCGAAGCTCAGCGATCACCGGATCCGCGCGGCGACGGATGCGATGGGCGTCGGCTGGTTCGGGCTCGACGACCTGCCGAAGCTCGCGTTCGACCACGCGGAGATCGTGGCGCGCGCCCACGAGCGCCTGCGCGGCAAGGTCCGGTACGCGCCGGTTGGCTTCGAGCTGCTTCCACCCCGGTTCTCGCTGACCCAGCTGCAGCG
>JAYVLW010000624.1:0-4793 GCA_043759315.1 Myxococcales bacterium | reverse complement strand
AACCAGCGCGATCTGATCCTACCCAGTGACCCACACCGGCTTCCGCTCCGCTTCGAACTCCAACCCTTGTGAACACGCCGTAATGAACCCTGGTGCTCGCGCCGCCATCCTCTCCAACCGCTCGCGATCGGCTCGCACTTCCATCCCGACGTCACGGCCGAGATCTCGGGCAGCGCGACGCCGAACCTCGTGCTGCAGAGCGCGGACCCGAGCGTGCTCGCGGTCGAGAACGGCGCCCTCGTCGCGAAGCAGCCAGGTGCCGCCGCGGTCCTGATCTCGACGGAGGACGGCGCGGTGGTCGACTTCCAGCACCTGTGGGTCGCGCCCGTCACCGCGATCACGCTCGCGCGACGCGATGGCGATCGGATCGGCGGGGCGATCGGGCTCGCGGTGGGCGAGGACGTCACCCTCGTGCCGGCGCTGTGGAATCACGCGCAGCGTCTGGCAGGAGACAGCGACGCCGCGTGGCGGGTCAGCGCGGACGGGACCATCGCGATCCTCCGCGATGGCTCGTCGGACCGGCGGAGACTCAAAGCGCGGTCGCCCGGCACGGCGACGGTCACGGTGACCGTCGCCGGCGTCGAGGCCTCGGTCGACGTGGAGGTGGTGCCATGAACCGCCACGTGTTCGTCGTCGCGATGCTCGGCGCGGCCGGCTGCAACCCGACCCTGTCCGCGCAGTCGCTCGCACCGCCTGGCCGCGCGGCGCGGCTCGATCCGGTCGAGGGGTTCTGGGGCATCAAGTCGTACAAGCTCGAGCTGTCGCGCGGCATCGCGATCGCGGTGACGTGCAACCACGGCGGTCCGTGCCAGAAGCTCCACGTCAGCTCGGATGATCCGAACATCGCCGAGGTCCACGACGCCTCGTTCGGCGTGCTGCAGCCGAACGGCGGCCCGGGCTATGCGCCATCGAATCAGGCCACCGCGACAGCGTTCGTGGTGGTCGGCAAGACCGCCGGCACCACGAAGCTACGGGTGAAGACCAGCGACGGCGGCCGCACGATCGCGGTGACGATCGCTCCGGCGCCCGCGATCCGCTGAGTCAGCGTGGCTCGAGCCAGGCGATCTGGTTATCTGCCGCCGCGATCACGTACTGGCCATCCCACGCGAGGTACATGCCCACGCCGACCGTCCACGAGTCGTAGTCGAGGAGATCGTGCCGCCCGGCACCGACGATGTGGCCCTTGGGGTCGAGCAGGTAGATCCGGTCATCGAGGCTCGCGACCCACACGCGACGGTCCGCCATCGAGGCAATGCCGCGCTGGGCTCCGCCGGTCTCGAGGTAGTCCTTCGCGCGCCACTTCTGCCCACCGGTCTCGGCATCGAGCCCGACCACCTGGTCCCAGACCACCGACATCCGCAGCTCGCCGCCAAACCAGTCGAGATCCTCGACGCCCGTCTCCGTGCCAAACGAGCCGATCACGGCGCCCGTGGTCGCGTCGATCTTCCGGGCATAGTTGTTCCCACCGCTGTGGTTCAGCCACACCGCATGCCCGTCGAACGCGATGCCGTGGACATCGGCGAACTCGTCGTGAAACCGGAACTCCTTGTCCTTGGTCCCCGCCGCGTCCAGGTGCACCACCCGGACGTCGTCGTTCGCGTGGTAGTCGCCACCCGACAGGCTGTAGGCGATCCACAACCCACCCGCCCCATCCGAGTCCACGCCCGCGATCGGTAGCTCGCCGCGGATGGTACGAACCGTCGCGAGCTCGAACTGGCCCGACAGATCGCCCGGGAGATCCAAGCCGCCAGGCTCGGCCGTGCAGGCGCCGAGACAGAGAACACCGAATGCGAGCGTCTTCATGGCGTGCCTCCCCGAAGCGCGAGCCAGCTGATCTGATTCTCTGCCGCGGCGATCACCTGCCCGCGCATGTGGTCCCACGCCAGGAACAGCCGGTAGTCCGTGGTGTGGTGATCGTCGGTGACGTTCTCTGTGTACGCCGCGATCGGCACGTGGGCCGGGTTGCGCAGCTCGAGGTAGTTCCAGAACCGCGAGGCGATCCACATCGTGCCGTCTGGCGAGACCGCGAGCGCGCTCTGCTCGCCGTAGTAGCCGGGTGGCGGCGACCGCAGCTGCGCGCGCCACTTCTCGGCACCCGTCGTGAGGTCGAGGGCAATCACGCGATCGAAGCCGCTCGACAGCAGCAGCTCGCCGCGCGCGTCGTCGAATTCGAGATCGGAGATGCCGACCTCCACCGCGCGGCGCGCCACCTCGAGCCCCGTCACCGCATCGATCGCGCGGACGTATGGACCGTCGGTGTCGGTCGCGCCGGTCACGTTGATCCACACCGCGTGGCCATCGAACGCGATGCCCAGGATGTCAGCGTACGTGTCGGTGAAGCGAAACTCGGTGACCTTCGCGCCGTGCGCATCCAGATGCACGAGGCGCACGTCATCGGGTGCGTAGTAGCCGCCCGTCGCCTTGCTGTAGGCTATCCACAGCCCGCCGGCGCGATCCGAGTCGATGCCCACCACCGGCAGCTCGCCCGCCATGGTGCGGGTCCGCAGCATCTGGACCGGCGGCCCTGGCTCGTCGGGCACGTACTCGGGCCGCTCGTCCACGCACCCGCTCGCGAGCGCGAGCACACATACCAGGGAGGTCCGCATCGAGCCGCCGGAGACTGCACGCGGTGGACCACGTGGAACCCCGCGGAGATCCACGATGGCAATGTCTGGATCCTGACAGGGCCGTCGCGTTCCACGCTGCCGACTGTCAGAACTTCGATGTCCGTCGAATAGGGGTCCGACCCCATTTCCCGGACATCGTCGATGTCCGGGAAATCGGGTCGGACCGCTTCGTCGTCTTTGTCGACTTTGTCGCCTCTATGTCGGAGGGCCCGCGTATAGGGACTGCAGGAGGGTTCTCTCGCCGATCGGAGCCTCGTGCCCAGACCTCTACGTTCGTTCGAGCCACGCGCCATCTATCACGTCATTCCGCGCTTCGTCGGAGGCGAGTGGTTCATCCGCTCGAGCACAGAGCGCGAGCTCTACCTCAAGCTCCTCGGCGAAGGCCTCGTGGGCTCGAGCTGGAGATGCCTCGCGTATGCGGTGATGAGCAGTCACATTCATCTCGCGATGGAAGCCGGCAACGGCAAGCTCGCCGAATGGCTACGCGAGCCGCACGCCCAGTTCGCCGAATGGATCAACCAACGGGACAACCGGCACGGCGCGGTCTTCGTGCGCGGACCGAACTCGCCTCGCGTCTCGCCGGACGGCGTCGCCCGCCTGATCGGGTACGTGCATCGCAACCCGGTTCGCGCCGGTCTCGTGGACGATCCTCGGGACACCGATTGGACGAGCCATCGCGCATACCTCGGCCAGGTAGCGGCGCCGTGGTGGCTGGACATCGATCGCGGTCTCGAGCTCGCCGGCTTCGCGAGTCCCACTGCCATGCACACATGGATTCACGAAACCGACATCGATCGACGACAGCTCCGCGATGCGCTGTTCAGCAAGCCGCGCCGCGCAGGTCGCCCGGGTTGGCTCGTTCCGGAGCTCCCGGCTGCCCCACCGGGCTAAGGAGGCGCGTTCGCGACCAGGCCGACGACCACGGTGATGTTGTCGTCGCCACCGCGGCCGTTCGCGAGCTCGATCAGCGTCGCCGGCAGCTTGCGGTACCAGGTCATCGCCACGATCCGCTCGAGCTCGCCGTGCTCGATGTAGTTCGACATCCCGTCGCTGCACAGAACGAAGCAGTCGCCGGCCGAGACCGGCACGCTCTTCACGTCCGCGTCGATGTCGCGCTCGAAGCCGATCGACTTCGTGATCACGTGGCGGAACTTGCTGCTCTTCGCCTCGGCCTCGCTGATCGTACCCGAGCGCAGCTGCTCCGCGATCCACGAGTGATCGTCGGTGAGTTGACGCAGCTGGCCGTCGCGGAACATGTAGCAGCGGGAATCGCCCGCGTGCACGAGGTGCGCACGGCCCTGGTGGACCAGCACCGCGGTGAGCGTGGTCCCCATGCCGCGCAGCTCCGGCTTGACCCACGCGGCTTCGAAGATCTCCGTGCTCGCGCGCCGCACCACGCCACGCATCAGCTCGAGCGCGGGCGAGAACACCTGCATCTCGCCGGCGCGCAGCGTGGGCTCGAAGCCGACGTTCGGAGTCGGTGCCACCGGGGTGAACCGCGGGATGGTGTGCGCGTGCCCGGCGTCCGGCTCGACGGCCTCCATCTCCTCGGTCACCCGCATGCTGGCGCGGATCTGCTCGGCGAGCGCCCGCTCGAAGTTGCCGCGCGCCTCGGCAAGCTCGCGCCCGAGGTGCTCGACCGCCATGCGGCTCGCCGTGGCGCCGCCCTGGTGACCGCCCATGCCATCGGCCACGGCCAGCACACCGGTCTCGGTGTCGACGAGGTAGCTATCCTCGTTCCGCTCCCGCTTCCGTCCGGGGTCCGACTGCCCCCACGCCCACAATCTCATCGCGCTGCACCCCGCATGCCTAGTACTCCGCGCTCCGTTCGCTGAGGTTCCCGTCCTCACAGCGCAACAGCTTTCCCTTGCCCTCGACCTTGGTCAGGATGTTCACCGGCCGGGTCCACACCCGGCTCGCATTGCGCAGCGTATCGCGCGCCTGGCCGGCATCGAGATCCGGCCCCTCGTGGATATGGCGCAGCAGCAGCTCGCTCTTGTTCTCGAAGTTACCGTCCTCGACGACGATCACCGGCTGACCGCGGTTGGTCAGCATCTTCAGCATCTGGTCTTTCACCTTCTTGAACTCGCGGCTCATGATCTCCCAGTTGCCGCTGCGCTCGGAGAAGCCGAACGAGTAGTACTTCTGCTCGATGCAGAACTCGAG
>JAYVLW010000623.1:0-3114 GCA_043759315.1 Myxococcales bacterium | reverse complement strand
CGCCGCGACGAACACCATCGGCGACACCACGGGTGAGGTCGTCAACACGACCGACTGGGTCGCCGACCTGCTAGACGACTAGCGTGAACCAGCGGGGCCACGTCTCGGCGCGACTCGATCCCGGCGGGTTCCGTTGCCTGGCCTGCCAGAGCTTCGTGACGGGAACACCCTCGGGCCACTGCCCGCGCTGCGGCTGGGTCCCACCCGCCGCTCCCGCGATCGCGGAACCCAGCAGAACCACGTCGTGGACCGCGCTCGCCGCGCTCGGCGCGCTGGTCATCGCGATCGTCCTCGCCCAGGTCCTGTAGGGAGCGCACCGACATCGCCGAGATCGCTCGCGATCGTCGTCGACGAGACTATTGGCGCTCCCGCGGTCTCCGATGCAAAGTGGAGAGATGCAGCAAGCGTTGACCACTCCTATCGGACGGATCGCACTGCTCGCCGCAGCGGTGCTCGCGATGGGAGCTGCCAAGGTCGCCACGAGCGATCACTCGGCGACCTATCGCCTCTCCCTCGACGCGCCCGTCAAGCCGAACGCGATCTACATGACACGCTGGCATCTCGGCGAGGTGATCGCCACGTTCGACGATGGCGAGCTCCAGCCGATCACGTACCTCACGCGTGCGCACGTCTACGATGGCTGCTACTGGCAGGGCACCGAGACGCTGACCCCGATCAGCACGACGCAGTTCCACTACGACTACTCGGAGCAGCGTCTGAGCTGCGAACCCGACGCGGACCTGAACTTGATGGTGAAGACGCCGCGGCAGGGCATCGTCACCGTCGAGAAGCTGTAGTCCAGATCCGAGGGGTCGCCCCGATCCGGTGGGCTGTCTCTCAGAACGGGATATCGTCGACGTCGCCCGGGCGCGGCTCGTCTTCGCGCGGCGGCATCGTGAAGCGATCCCGCGGATCGTTCGCCGTCGCCGAGCGCGAGTTGGCGGAGCTCGAGGCGCCGCGGCTGTTGGCGCCCGCGTTCGCGCGCGCTGGCTCCAGCTTCCACACCTCGAGGCTGTTGAAGTACTTGGTCTCGCCCTGCGGGCTGCGCCACTCACGACCGCGGAGATTGAACTCGATGCGGACCTGATCGCCGACGTTCAAGCCGTCCAGCTGGGAGACGCGGTCTCCCGTGAGCTGGAACAGCACCGTCTGCGGGTACTTGGGGTTATCGACGAGCTCGAGAACGAACTCGCGCTTGGTGAAGCGCTCGGAGACCTGCTTCGTCTCGTAGATCGCGTGAAGTCTGCCGGTGGCTTCCATGCCCATAGAAGAGACCTTACTAGACCGGTCTGATCTCCGCTGCATGCGATGGCCCAAGGTCTCGTTACGTTGCAGTTTATTTCCGCAGGCCTCGAATTCTCGCTGACCGGATACCAATGGTGCGGAGGTCAGAGATGCACCGATCGATGATGGTTCTGGTAGGGCTCGCGAGCTGTGTGGGACCGAGCTCCGGCGAGCGGATCGATGATCCGCCCGACGCGGGCGTGATCGACGCGCCACCCTCGGAGCTCGCGCTCCCCTTGACGCCGCCTTCGCCCGCGGCCAACCCGAGCTCGCCGGCGAAGATCGCGCTCGGCCGCCTGCTGTTCTGGGATCCGATCCTCTCGGGCGCTCGTACGCTCGCCTGTGCGACCTGCCACGACCCGCGGTTCGGGTACTCCGACGGACGGCAGACGTCGATCGGCACGGCGCGCAACGCGCCGACGATCCTCGACACCGCGTGGAACGGCGCGGTCCTCGGCCATCCCATCCCGGTCGCCGAACAAGCGCCGATGTTCTGGGACAACCGGGCACGCTCTCTCGAGCTCCAGGCGCGCGGCCCGCTGACCGCGTCGAACGAGATGCTCGGCACCGAGTTCACCGACCAGACGATCTTTCCCGAGCTTGTCGCACGGCTCTCCGGCATTCCGGCCTACGCGACGCAGTTCGAGGCCGCGTTCGGCACGAGCGGCATCACCGAGACGAGGATCCTCCAGGCGATCGCCGCATTCGAGCGCACGCTGACCAACCCGCAGACGTCCTACGATCGGTACGTCAACGGCGACACCACCGCCCTGACCGTGCAGCAGCAGCGCGGCCTCCGGGTGCTCACCGAGAACCACTGCACGAACTGCCACTCCGGACCGATGTTCTCCGACTACGAGCTCCACGAGCTGCGCGTCCCCGATCTGCCGGGCGCCATGCACGATGCCGGCGACGGCGCGAACCGGTTCCGCACGCCGAGCCTGCGCAACATCACCCGCACCGCGCCGTACATGCACGATGGCGTGTTCGCCGGCTTCCAGCAGGTGTTCCAGTTCTATTTCCAGGCCACACAGAACCCCGTCGATCCGAAGCTGCGCGGCGTGCGCACGCCGACCCCGCAGGAGGCCCCTGACGTGATCGCGCTGTTCGCCGCTCTCGGTGACTCTCCGTTCGATACCTCGATTCCCGCGACCGTACCGAGTGGCCTGACTCCCGGCGGCACACCCTGACGAGATCGGGTATGACCGCGGCATGGCACGCCGCGATCCCCACTCGTACAACGACGACACGCAGGTCGAGACCGAGACCCTCTCCCTCCGGGCGCGGATCGACTTCTCGACCCGTGTCCTCCACGCCGAGGCCACGCTCGCCTTCAAGCGCGCAGGTAGCGGCCCCCTCGATCTCGACACACGCGACCTCGCGATCGACAGCGTCGTGGATCCCAGCGGCGCCGCGCTCCCGTTCACGCTCCACCCCGCCGAGCCGTTCCTCGGCGCGCGCCTCACCATCACGCTCCCGGCCGACACCCGCTCGATCACGCTGCGGTACCGCACTTCCCCCGAGGCCTCCGCGCTGCAATGGCTCGAGCCCGCGCAGACCCGCGGCGGCGTGCTCCCTTACCTGTTCTCGCAGTGCCAGGCGTGCCACGCGCGCTCGATCATCCCGCTGCAAGACACGCCGCGCCTCCGCATCCGCTACACGGCCGAGCTCACGATCCCACGCACGCTCGTCGCGGTGATGGCCGCCGCCGATCGCGGCCGTACCGTGGACGGTGACGTCGCGGTCCAGCGCTTCGAGATGCCGCAGCCGATTCCCCCGTACCTGTTCGCGTTCGCCATCGGCGACCTGGTCTCGAAGGATCTCTCGAAG
>JAYVLW010000622.1:0-2698 GCA_043759315.1 Myxococcales bacterium | reverse complement strand
GAATTACTGGGTCCGACCAATTAATTGGTCCAACCACTGGCCGGACATGTTACGAGACCGGGCATGGCGGGTGGCTACATCGTCCAGGTGTTCGTGAGCGAGCTCGACGGTCTCGATCCTGGCGCGCTGCACCGGCGCTTGCTCGACTGGCGCGACGACGTCGAGCTGGTGCACGGCGATCGCGACCACGTGCGGATGGCCTTACCCACCGCGGACCTGCCGCTCTACATCGATATCGCGCGGGCGGCGCCCGAGGTCTACGCCCAGGCGCTGTGCGACGCGCTGACGTGGACACCGCGGTGGCACCAGAGCTGGGCGACGATGGCGGACCGCTATCACGCCTCGATCCTCGTGGCGCTGACGCCGCAGCGTCCGCTCAATCACGCGTCGCTCCTGCTCGGCTTTCTCGCGGTTCTCGACGGCGTGCTCGCCGAGCTCGACGCGGACGAGCTCGCGGGCTGCGTCCTGCACTGGATGCCCGCGCAGCAGCTCTTGACCTACGCGCAGTACCGCGAGCTGCGCATGGATCTCGGACCGTGCGGCCCGGCGGTCAACATCCGCATCGCGAATGCGACCGGACGGCCCGGTGAGCTGCTCGCCGACACCGTCGGGCTGTCGGAGCTCGGCCTCCCCGATCTGCAGACCGTGTTTCGCGGCGAGGATCCCTCGGCGGTGATGGATCGGCTGCGACTGCTGGTACGGCGGATGTTCGTCGGCGATCGCCTCGGCTGTGCGTGGATCGAAGAGGCCTCGATGGTGCCGCCGCTGCGAGACACGCTGACGCTCAAGCTCGATCGCAAAGAGACGGATAGCTGGTAGGGCGATCAGGTCGCCGGCGCTTCGGAAGGCTCGCGCGCCTGCAGCAGAGCGCGGCGGAACACGTCCTCGGGCTGGGCGCCGGAGAGCGCGAGCGAGCTATCGATGATGAAGAACGGCGCGCCCTGGATGCCCATGCGCGCGGCTTGCTGCGCTTCACGCGTGGTGGCGGCGAGCTCCTCGGGATCGGCGAGCCAGCGCTCGACCTCGGCGGCGACATGGCCGTGCGCGACCGCGAGCTCGGTCAGGACGGCGAGCTCGGAGATGTTCCGGCCGTCGAGGAAGTAGGCCTCGAACAGATCCTTCGCGAGCGCGTGCTGCTTCTCGATCGGGGTGTGCTGCATCAGCGTGTGCGCGCGGGCCGTGGGCAGCATCAGCGGCTGCTTCGCCAGCTCGAGCTTGATGCCGCTCGCGCGCGCCTCCGCTTCCACGCGCGCGAACATCGGCGCCGGATCGCGGCCGTACTTGCGTCGCAGCTCCTCGGGGATGCTCTTGCCCTCGGGTGGCGTGTTCGGATCGAGCATGAACGGCCGGTAGCGGATCCGCGTCTCCTCGATGAGGTCGAGATCGTCGAGCACCCTCTCGAGGCGGTGAGTTCCGATCAGGCACCACGGGCAAACGAAGTCGGAGAACACATCGATCTCGGTCGGCACTGCTCGGCCACCATGACGGTGGCGCGGATTCAGCGCAAGGTCAGCGACGCGCGATCAGGTTTGCCCACAGCGCGCAGTGATCCGAAACTTCCCGAGCATTCGACACCGCGAAACTCATTGTCTCGAAACCGCGCGTATAGATCGCGTCCAGCTTCATGCCGAAGAACCGCGACGTCGCGCCGCTGTCGGCCACGGGGGTGTCCAGCCCGTACCGTCGGACCAGCGCCTCGAGGTGGTCATCCTGCGTGCCGATCGGGATCGGCACCAGGCCGAAGGCCCACGTGAACGGGCTGGTGTTGAAGTCGCCGCCCATGATCACCGGCGTCGACTGTGCCGCGACGTGGGCGAGGATCGGCTGCATCTGGGCCGTGCGCTCCTTCACGGTCAGCCGGTTCGTGAGGTGCACCGCGTACACCGTCACCGGCACCTCGTCGACGAGCACCGTCGCCACCAGCGCGACGCGCCGGCCGCTGTTCACGTGCACGTCGATGTCGGGGAGCTCGAGCACCTCCGCGGACACGAACGGCACGCGCGACAGGATCGCCACGCCATCCGAGCCATCGCCCTGCATGTGCCCGGGCGCGTACAGCGTGTAGTAGCCGAGGTCCTTGCCGAGGGCGCACGCGGCGCTGCACGGCTCGCTCGCCGGCTCGACCCGATGGACCTCCTCGAGGATCAGCAGATCTGCCTCGCGGAGCTTCGGATCGGAGTGGATGCCCTTGATCACGTTCGCCGCCGTCTCGCGGTGCACGTTGAACGTCACCACCCGGAGCTGCGATGGCAGCGAGCGGGACTGCGCGGCCACCCGTGGGAAGGTGGTCTCGACGCCCTTGTCGGGCGGCGATGCGCGGACCATGCATGCGGAGGCGGAGATGGCGAGGGCGAGAGCAGTGAGGCGCATCGGTCTACCTTGATTCCGGATCGTCGGCGGCGGTTGCTCTTCGGCGCCGCGCTGCCGGCTGTTGCCGCTCTCCTCCGCGTGGTGAATTGCTACCGCGGCCGGTGCCGATCGGGTCGGGCCTCCGGCAAGCAGTTTCGGTGGGCCCTCCGCGCCGGGGTCGCGATGCCCGAGGCTAGGGGTCCCACAGGGTCTGCCGACCCGAGCGGCCAGGCGCGCAAGAACTGCGAGTTGGAACACCTTCGTTGCGGTACGCGGGCTGCACTGGACGGTCCCGTGGGTGTTCCCGTCCTCCGTCGCTCGGTGCCCGATCTCCAGCTCGAGGCGGGGG
>JAYVLW010000621.1:0-6160 GCA_043759315.1 Myxococcales bacterium | reverse complement strand
GCACCGAGGATGACGTTGACCTTGCCCCGCTCGATGTCGAGGTTGACGCCGTCCAGCACGAGGTTCGTGCCGAACGACTTCTTCAGGTCGCGGACGCGGACCTGCCAGCGCGGATCCGGTTGATCCGGCGGCGACAGGCCGATGATCTCGCTGGCGAGGGTCGGGTCCTCCGCCATCAGCCCTTCCCCGTGCGGAAGATCGTGAACAGGATGTCGGTCAGGAAGTAGTCGAGAACCAGCGTGGTCACGCTGCCCATGACGACCGCGCGCGTGGTGCCGATGCCGACGCCGCGACCGCCGCCGCTCGCGTTGTAGCCCTGGTAGCAGCCGATCAGCGCGACCAGGAAACCGAAGATCACGCTCTTGATCATGCCCTGCAGCACGTCCGTGGGCGAGACGATGTCCTGCAGCTTCGCGATCCACTGCCCCTGGTGCACGCCCTCGACGATCACCGCGACGAAGTACGCGCCGCCCATCCCGATCACGAAGAACAGCAGCGTGAGGATCGGCGTCACGATCATCGCGGCGATGATCCGAGGCAGCACGAGGTACTGGATCGGGTTGACCGCCATCGACTCGAGCGCGTCGATCTGCTCGGAGATCCGCATCGTGCCGAGCTCGGTCGCGATGCCGGCGCCCGCGCGCCCCGACAACATCAGCGCGGTCAGCACGGGCGCGAGCTCGAGCGACAGGGCCTTGCCCGTCGCCGCGCCGGAGAACGACTCGAAGCCGAGCTGGCGGAACGCGAACACCGATTGCAGCGACAGCACCATCCCGGTGAACGCACCGACCAGGAGCACGATCGGCAGCGAGTGGAACCCGATGTACTCCGCCGCCTCGAGGTAGTTCTTGCCGCGGAACGGGCGGCGCGGCAACCACGTGAGCGCGCGCCCCGCCAGGATCAGATGACCGCCGACCATGTCGAGGAACCGCACCAGCGGCGCGCCCGCGTCCTTGAAGCCGCCCAGCACCGCGTGGCCGATCGACTCCCTGGGCGCCTTCGCCTCGGGGGCCTCGGTCTTGGCATCGGCGGCGGCCGGGGCCGGGGCTGCGGGAGCCGGCGCCGCGACGGCGTGGCCCAGCTTCGTCGGGCGCGCGGATCCGGCGTCGGCTCGCACGCCGGTCGGCTCGTCGTCGGGGTGAGCGGTGCCCTCGCGCGTCGGCTCGTCGTCGTCGGCCGTGCTCACGGAGGATCCCCCACGTAGGTGCGTGGCACGCGTTTACTCATGCCGCACGTGACCTCGTACTCGGAGAGACCGGCCCACTCGCCGTACTCCGCCACGCTGATCGCCATGCCGCCGGCCGCGCGACCGAGCAACACGACTGGATCGCCCACCGCGACGTCGGGGACATCGGTGACATCGGCGACGGCGATGTCCATGCTGATGCGGCCGACCAGCGGCACGCGCTTGCCGCGGATCGCGACCTCGGCGTGACCACTCGCGCGGCGCGGCAGGCCATCCGCGTAGCCGACCGGAAGCACGGCGACCCGGCTGTCGCGCTCGGCGCGCCACGTGGCGCCATAGCCGACGGAGGTCCCGCGCACGATCGAGCGCAGCTGCGCGACCTCGGACACCAGCCGCATCGCCGGTGTATGCGCGGCGCCGTCTGGCCAGCGACCGTTGCCGTAGATCGCGATGCCGGTGCGCACCAGATCGAACCGCGCCTCGGGAAATAGCAGCGCGCCCGAGCTGTTGGCCGCATGGCGGATCCGGATCGGCGCGCCCGCCGCGACCACCGCTCGATCGACCAGCGCGAACTGCGCGAGCTGCTCGCGGGTCATCGAGTGCGGATCGGCCGGATCGTCGGAGTCGGCGCACGCGAAGTGGGTCATCAGCCCGACCAGCAGCACCCCGTTGTTCGCCGCCATCACCGCGAGCTCGGCCGCGCGCTCCACCGGGACCCCGAGCCGACCCATGCCCGTATCGACCTTGAGGTGCGCCTCGATCGTGCGCTGCCGGCGCTGCGCGACCGCGGCGATCGCATCGAGATCTTCGGGACTGCCGATCACCGGCGTCATCCCGGCCATCACCATCTCGTCCTCGCCGCCATGCTGGCTCGGGCCCATGACGAGCACGGGCGCGGTGATGCCGGCCTCGCGCAGGGTCACGCCCTCCTCGACCAGGCTGACCGCGAACCCCGACGCAGCCCTGGCGCGCATCAGCGCCTGCGCGACCGCCACGGCGCCGTGGCCGTAGCCATCCGCCTTGACGACGGCGTAGACCTCGGCCTTCGCGAGCGCCTGGACGGCGCGGGCGTTGGCGATGATCGCGGCGAGGTCGACCTCGACGCGCGTGCGTCGGATCATCGCCCTGGCGTGCATCCTCGCGATCTGGCTCTCGGCGCGCCGCGCTGTCAAGCTAACCGGCCGATTCCTCGACGGAAACACCGATCCCGAAACGAACGACGCCCCGGCCACACGGGGTGGACAGGGCGCCTCCGACACGAGGAAAACTACCTACGCTGCGGCCTTCTTCCGCTCGGCCTTCTCGATCAGGGCCGGGGTGACGACCAGCGAGCGACCGCGCGGGATGATCAGACCATCGCGCGCGAGCTGGTTGAACGCCCGCGAGATGGTCTCGCGGCAGCTGCCGATCATGTTCGCGAGCTCCTGCTGCGTGGGCCGCCGGCGCACCACCAGGCCATCGGGGCCCGACGCACCCTCTTCGCGGCCGAGGGCCACGAGGCGGTGGATCAGGCGCTCGTTCACGTCGCACAGCGCGAGCTGCGCGATCGTCTCGTCGGCGCGGCGCAGACGGCGGGCCATCTCGCCGAGCAGGTTCATCGCAGTGCGCGGGTGCGACGCCACGTGGCGCATCAGATCTTCGCGCGAGAGGACGAGCAGCGTCGTCGGCTCGATGGCGAGGCAGTGCGCCGAGCGCGGCGCCTGATCGAACAGCGACATCTCGCCGAACGAATCCCCCGAGCGGAGCAGCGACAGCGTCACCTCGCGACCGCTCTCGCCAAAGATCACGACCTTCACGCGGCCGTTCATGATCACGAACATCGCATCGCCAGGCTCATCCTGCGAGACGACCGCCGAACCGACGGAGACCTTGCGTACGCTGACTCTTGCCGTGAGATCTTCGATCGCGCTGATCGGCAGCGCCGCGAACAGCGGCGCTCGGGCGATCGTTGCGCGGATGCGGGCCGGATCCTCGCCGGCGACGCGCGGATCCAGGTTGGAACGGATCGGCATGGTGGCCGACGGCGCGAAAGCGGGACGAGCAATTCCTAAGGTCATGTATGGCTCCTGTGGAGACGACCCACGAGCAGCTTCTTCTGCGAGGGTCGTGCCCGTGGTCGAGATCACCCTCGGGGGACGTAGTTCTCGACGGTTGCCGCACTGCATCGTCGCCGGGAGTGTGACGACGGCTTCACAATTCCGATCACCACCGCGCCATGGATGTCGTGGTCATCACACCCACGTTGGCGGAGGGTGGTAGGGTCCGCGCCGATGCCGACCTTCGACGTGGTCATCAACGGCGAGCCGCGCACCGTCGCCGAAGGAACCACCGTCCTCGGGCTGATCTCCGAGCTGGGCCTCGCGGGTAAGCCCGTCGCCGTCGAGCGCAATCGGGAGATCGTCCCGCGCGCCACCCACAGCACCACACTCCTCGCCGCCGGCGACCGCCTCGAGGTCGTGACGTTCGTAGGAGGAGGCTAAGCAAATGACCGACTCCTGGAAGCTCGCAGACAAGACCCTCACCTCGCGCATCATCGTCGGCACCGGTAAGTACAAGTCGAACGACGAGACCCGCGCCGCCCTCGCCGCCTCGGGCGCGGAGATCGTCACCGTCGCGCTGCGCCGGGTGGACCTCGCGAGCAAGGCGCCGACCGTGCTCGATGCGATCGACCGCGCGAAGTACATCCTCCTGCCGAACACCGCCGGCTGTTACTCCGCCGACGAAGCGATCCGGACGCTCCACCTCGCGCGCGAGCTCGGCATGGACGAGCTCGTCAAGCTCGAGGTCATCGGCGATCCGAAGACGCTGTTCCCCGACAACACCGCCACTGTCGAAGCCGCGCGCCGCCTCGTCAAGGAAGGCTTCAAGGTCCTGCCCTACTGCTCCGACGATCTGATCACGTGCAAGCGCCTCGAGGAGGCCGGCTGCCTCGCCGTGATGCCGCTCGCCGCGCCGATCGGCTCGGGCCTTGGCATCCGCAATCCGCACAACATCCGCCTGATCATCGAGAACGTCGGCATCCCCGTGATCGTCGACGCCGGTGTTGGCACCGCCTCCGACGCGGCGATCGCGATGGAGCTCGGCTGCACCGCCGTCCTCATGAACACCGGCATCGCGGGTGCGCAGCACCCCGTGCTGATGGCCGAGGCGATGCGGCTCGCGGTCGAGGGTGGCCGCAAGGCGTTCCTCGCGGGCCGCATGGCGCGCAAGGACTACGCGAACGCATCGTCCCCCACCGCCGGGCTGATCGAGTGAGCCTCCAGATCCTCGATCCCGTCCGCGTCGTCGCGGTCACCGACCGCACGATGATGGGCGCGACGCCGAAGGAGCTCGCCGACACGATCGAGCGCGCGCTCCAGGGCTGCCCGCCCGGCTCCGTGTTGATCCAGGTCCGCGAGAAGGATCTCGACGGCAAGGCCCTGCTCGAGCTGATCTCGACCGCGCGGCGCTATTCGCGCGTGATCGTCAACGACCGCGTCGACGTGGCGCTCGCGGCCGAGGCCATCGCCGTGCACCTGCCCGAGGACGGGCTCTCCGTCGCCGAGGCGCGCAAGCAGTTCCCGGGCATCATCGGCGTCTCGCGCCACGCCCCCGACGACCACACCGGCGCCGACCTCGTCCTGCTCGGTCCGATCTGGGCGACCCCGTCCAAGCCCGGCAGGGCTCCCCTCGGGCTCGACGTCCTGCGCGCCCCGCACGGCACCGCGAAGCTCGTCGCGATCGGCGGCATCGATACCCCCGAGCGCGCCCGCGACGCCGTCAGGGCCGGGGCCGATGCCGTCGCCGTGATCCGCGCGGCGTGGTCCGGCGGATCGCTCGTCCCGTACGTCACGGCGGTCGACGCGGGCCGCGCGCTCCGCACCTGAGGGAATGAACTCCAGGGCCACGGCGTTGGGCCCCCGTGCGCTCCGGCCTGCTCCTGCTCGTGCTCCCGCTGGCGGCATGTGGGCGTCACGAACCCACCGCCGCGCCGCCCACCCCGAACGAGACCACCGCGGCCGCGAGGCCGCTCGCGGCCCCCACGCCGAATCCGCTGCTGCCCTGCCCGATCGACAAGCCGACCCTCGGCCCCGGCCTCTCCGTCGAGCGCTGGAAGATCTCCGCGGTCCCCGCCACCGGCGGCAAGCCGTGCGTCGACGTTGTGCGCGCCGATCCGGCGACCTTCGCGCTGCGCGTGCTCTCGCAGGCGACCGACGATCCCACGCCGCGCTCGGCCCTCGCGTGGCGCGACGCATTCCACCTCTCCGCCGTGATCAACGCGGGCATGTTCCACGAGAGCGGCAAGCCCGTCGGCATGATCATCGCCGATGGGATCGTGCGCAGCGAATCGAACTCGAAGATGAGTGGCTACCTCGCCTGGGATCCGGTGACCGCGGCCGACCCGCCGTTCACGATCGCGGGCCGCGACTGCGATGGCTTCGATCTCGATGCCCTCCGCGCGCGCTACCACTCCGTGGTCCAGAGCTACCGCCTCCTCGGCTGCGATGGCCAGCCCATCCCCTGGAAGGATCCGAAGCAGTACTCCGCCGCGGCGATCGGCCTCGACCGCTCCGGCCGCATCGTGTTCATGCACGCGCGCGCCGCCGTCACCATGGCCGAGCTCTCCGCCGCCCTTGGCACCCACGACCTCGCCGGCGCCCTGTTCCTCGAAGGCGGCCCCGAGGCCTCCCTGGTCGCCCGCGGCTCCGAGGGCGAGCTGTCCCGGGTGGGCAGCTTCGAGACCGGCTTCGTCGAGAACGACAGCAACGTCAGCTACTGGACCCTGCCCAACGTGATCGCCCTGCTCCCGCGCTGACGCCATCCACTTGCAATGATGCGGTTCGTCGGGTACTAAACCGCCCCTACCCGCCGCTATAGCTCAGTGGTAGAGCAACGGTTTCGTAAACCGTAGGTCGCCCGTTCAAACCGGGCTAGCGGCTCCAATCTCCACGCTAATTCAGCACCGAGTGAGCCGCCGTTTCCACGATGCTACGG
>JAYVLW010000620.1:0-9934 GCA_043759315.1 Myxococcales bacterium | reverse complement strand
CTCGCAGAGCTCGGGTGCCGGATCAGCCTGGGGCGGTTCGACCTGGGCGGGCTCGACCTGGACGAGCTCGCCGACCGCCCACCGACGGTGGTGGTGGTCGAGGCCGGGGATGACCTGGGGCGCGCCCAGAAGACGATCAAGCGCCTCCGCGATGACGGACCGCTGATCGAGGTTCCGATCTTACTGGCGGTGACGGTGGCTCGGCTGCCCTCGCTCGATTTCTCGATCGGCTTTGACGATTTCGTCCTCATGCCCCTTGTCCCGGCCGAGCTCTACGGCCGGATGCGCCAGCTCGACTGGAAGACCGCCACATTCGGGTCCGAAGAGGTCCTGAAGATCGACGACCTGGTGATCGATATCGCCGGCTACGAGGTGCGGATCTCCGGTCGCCGGATCGAGCTGACCCACCAGGAGTTCGAGTTACTGCGGTTCCTCGCCCAGCACCGGGGACGCGTATTCACCCGGGAGGCGCTCCTGGAGCGTGCCTGGGGCTACCGCTACGCCGGCGGCACCCGCACGGTCGATATCCACGTCCGGCGGGTCCGGTCCAAGCTCGGGGATATCGGCTCCGTGATCGAGACTGTGCGTAACGTGGGCTACAAGATGCGTGGGTAGGGTGCGTTTGAGTTACGATGGCAGCGTGGCGGGGCGAGCCTCGATCGTCGGCGCTGCCGTGACTCACGTCGGCAACGTGCGCGAACACAACGAGGATGCGCATTACTTCGATGCGGATCTCGGGTTGTTCGTGGTGTGCGACGGCATGGGCGGTCACGCGGCCGGCGAGGTCGCGGCCGCGATCGCCGTGCAGACGATCAAGCAGAAGTGGGTCGATGCCGATACCTGCGAGGTCGCGGAGATCTGGCTCCAGCGCGGCACCGCGATCGCAAAGAAGCAGCTGATCGAGGCCCTGCGGGATGGCGTGATCGCGGCGCACGCGGCGATCGTCGCCGAGGGCATCCGGGACCCATCCAAGCAGGGCATGGGGACCACGCTGGTCGGCGCGATCGTGGTCGGCAACGAGCTGATCTTCGCGCACGCCGGGGATTCACGCGCGTACATCGTGCGCGACGGGATCTCGATGCAGCTCACCGAGGACCACACCCTGCTGCAGCGGTTGCTCGCGGCAGGGATCGACGTCGACGTCTCCGGCGATGGTGCTCGGTTCCGCAGCATGCTGACCAACGCCCTCGGGATCGGCCAGGAGTGCAAGGTCTCGACGTTCGTGGTGCCGCTCGCCGACGGCGATCGGTTCATGCTGTGCAGCGACGGCATCAGCGAGTACGTGCCCGAGAACGAGGTCGGCGAGGTGCTGGTCAAGCAGCCGAGCCCGGCGCGCGCGGCGCAGAAGCTGGTCGATCTCGCGCTCGAGCGCGGCGGTGGGGACAACGCCACGGCGATCGTGATGCGCGTGCTCGAGGCGGGCGAGACGCCCGTGCCGGCCGAGCAGCGCCGCCGCGATGATCTCTCGATCAGCCTGTGCGAGCTGTGGACGGAGAAGGTGTCGCCGCAGCAGCGCCTGCGTGCGCTCCGCATCGCAATCCCGCGAGACCACGCCGCCGGCGAGAAGCTTCCCGCGCACACCCTCGGTGATCGCGTGGCGTGGATCATCGTCGACGGCGAGGTCCAGATCGACGGCGAGATCGCCGGGCCGGGTGCGTTCATCTATCCCGAGTCGTTGATCGCCAACTCCGCGATCCCCGACAAGGACGGGCTCGCCACGGCGAAGACCGACGTCCGCGCGGTCGCGATGCGCAACGACGACTTCCGCGAGCTGACGGAGGACGACGCGGAGCTCGGCGAGGCGCTCCTCGAGAGCCTCGCGGCGGTCATCGCGTCGCGCACGCCGCGGGCGCACAAGCCGAAGTTCGAGGTCGATCCGCACGGCAAGACGATGCAGCACGCCCCGACGGATCCGGACATTCCGGCGCTCGTGCTCGGCGACACGCTACCGCCGCCTGCGCGGTCGACGCTCGGGCGCGCCGCGACACCGCCGGCTGGCACGCCGATGGCGGTCCTGGATGCACCGTCGATGGGCCGCGCTCCGACACCGGAGGGAATCAAGCGGCGCGCGCCGACGCCCGCGCCACTTCCCCCGGCCGAGCACTCCGAGCCGGAGATCGTGATCAGCCAGCTGTCGCAGGACGTCGCCGAGGCGGGGCCGGAGTCGCAGCTCGCGCAGATGACGCGTGCACCGGACCAGCGCCGGGTGCGCCCGCTGACCGAGCCCGAGATCGAGACCGTGGTCGAGATGGAGGCCGACGAGCCGCCCGACGAGGACGTGCCTTTCGCTCCGAAGCGGCGGGCGGTCACTGCCGAGGATGGTCCGTCCGCGTCGGGCGAGGTGTCGCGCGCGTCGGGCACGCCGGACGTGCGGCCGAAGCGAAGTCTGGACTAAGTGGACTAAGGTCGGTTGTACTCGACGAGGTCCATCTCGATGTCCCCCAGCTCGGTCGATGCGCTGACCTTGATGGGGACGCGATCGGCGTCGTCGGAGAGCCAGACCTTGAACGTGCGCGACGGCTTCTCGCTCTCGACGGTCATGTTGTTGCGCGCGCGGTAGGACTTGCCGTCGAACACGATCGCGCGCCGGTTGCCGAGAGCACCGCCGATCGTCTCTTCGCCAGCGTAGGTCACGTCGATCCGCCACAGGCGGCGGCCACCGACGACGAACACGGTCCGCGTCTGGCCCTTCGTGCCCTTCCAGCCGCGGAGCTGCGCCATCGCGGTGTGCGCGTCGTGGACGGTGGTGGTGCCGAAGTTCAGGACCGACGTCTTCGGCTCCTTGTCCTCCGAGCGCTGGTACTTGACCGTCGCGATGTTCCCGGTGAACTTCGCGGAGGCGGTGATCCGCTTGTCGCCCTGCTCGACGACGGTCTCCAGCGAGAGCGGCCGGCCCGTCTCGACGTCGATCACCGTGGTGGCTTCGTCCGTGATCTTCCGGATCAGCGCGGCGGCGCCGGCCGTGGCTGCGCGCGAACGAACCACGACCGCGCGATGACCGTCGATCAGCCCGATCTCGCCGACGGCGAGCTGGGCCTCGCCCGCGAGGATACCGGCGAGGTGGACCTCGAACGCCATGGCCTCGCCGGGTCGTAGCCCGAGCTCGTTCGCGGGTGCTGCGACAAGCGTGGGGGTCGGCGTCTGCATCCCCATGGCCTCTGCACCGGCGCATCCGCAGACCGCGGCGAGGAGGAGGCTAGCGCAGCGCATCCTCTATGGATGAACCCTGGCGCGCGCCGTGGCAAGGACGGACCGCGCGACGCGTGCACCCGTCACGCCCCTCGCGCGATGGTTTGAATCGGACGCGATCCGGAACGTCGAACGTCGGGGTGCTACGGTCTGCACCGTGAAGCTCGGCATCACCCTCGGTGACCCGTCGGGGATCGGTCCCGAGATCGTCGCCGCGACCCTCGCGGCCGCTCCCGCCGACGTTCTCGCACGGCTCGTCGTGTTCGGTGATCGCGATCCGCTCGAGCGCGGTGCGCGCGCGATCGGCGTGACGCTCCCCGACGTGCGGATCGTCGGTGCCGGTACCGGTGATCGTGCGGTGTTCGGAGCTCCCGACGAGGCGTGCGGCGCGGCGCAGGTCGGCTATCTCGAGGCCGCCGTCGATGCGGCGCGGCTGGGCGAGATCGGCGCGATCGTCACCGCCCCGATCTCGAAGACCTGGGCGAACCGCGCCGGCTTCGCGTTCCCTGGGCACACCGAGATGCTCGCGCAGCGGTTCGGCGCGCGCGACGTGGTGATGATGTTCGCGGGACCGAGGTACAAGATCGCGCTCGCCACCGTGCACGTGCCGCTGCGCGACGTCGCGCGCGTGCTGACCACCGGGCGTCTGCGCCGCGTGATCGAGCTCCTCGCCGACTCGCTCGTGCGTGATTTCGGGATCCCCGCGCCGCGGATCGGCGTGGTCGGCCTCAACCCGCACGCGGGCGAGGGCGGGCTACTCGGCAGCGAGGACGCCGAGGTCATCGCGCCGGCGCTCGGGCCGCTGCCGCCGGCGACGCTGTCCGGACCGCTGATCCCCGATGCCGCCTTCCGCGATGCCCTGCATGGATCGGTCGACGCGCTCGTGGCCCAGTACCACGACCAGGGGTTGATCCCGGTCAAGCTCGTCGACTTCGACGAGGCCGTGAACCTGACGCTGGGCCTCCCGATCGTGCGCACCTCACCGGATCACGGCACCGCGTACGACATCGCCGGCAAAGGTATCGCACGCTCCGTCTCGATGCAGCGCGCTCTCTCGCTGGCCGTGCAGATGCTCGCGCGACGCGGAAGTTAGGTTCGCGGATCAGTAGAGCGCTTTGAGCGCGTCGGAGTCCGAGATGATGACCTTGCGGCCTTCGGTCGCGATCAGGCGCTTGCGCTTGAACGTGGAGAGGGTGAGGGACACGGTCTCGCGGGTCGAGCCGATCAGGTTCGCCAGCTCCTGGTGCGTGATCTTGAGCGCCACGAGCGTACCGCGCGCGTCGTCGACGCCGTACTCGGCGGCGAGCTTGACCAGGAGCTCGGCGAGCTTGCTGGAGACATCGCGGAACACGAGGGCCTCGACCTTGTTCTCGAGCTCGCGGCGGCGAACGATCATCAGGCGCGTCATCGCGAGACCGAGCGCCGGGTGCGCATGGATCAGCTCCTCGAAGTGGCCGCGATCGACCTCCGAGAGCAGCGCGTTCTCGACGGCCTCGGCCATCTCGGTGCGCGGGCCACCGTCGAGGAGGCAGGAGTCACCGAACAGCTCGGCCGGGCCGTGATAGGCGAGCGTGAGCGACTTGCCGTCGCGCGTGACCTTGCTGACCTTGATGCGGCCGCCGTGCACGAAGAACAGCGAGCGGCCCGGATCTCCGGGCAGGTAGATCACGTCGCGACGGCGTGCCTCGCGAAGCTCCACGCGCTCGGCCATCCGAGCGATCGCATCTGGCCCGAGGTCGGCGAGGAGCGGGACCTTGCGGAGGTACCAGAGGACGCGCTTGGGATCTGGCACCGCGAAAGTGTAGCAAGGCTTCCGTTTGGATGGCCGGTGTCGTCGCCATTACGAAGGGTCACGGGATCGTGAGGTCAGCGATACCCGGCTCAGAAGCCGCTTGAATTCGCACGGTTGCGTCGCGCCAGGCGGGCGTTCTGGCCATGCGTTCGGCGAGTGGGGCCACCACGAGATCCTCGATCGTCCGGCGGAGCGGTCGCGCGCCGAGCTTGGGATCGTGGCCGAGGACGGCGAGCCGATCGCGGGCGGCCACTGACATCTCGAGCCGCAAGTTCCGCGCGACGAGGCCAGGGCGCTTGCGCAGCTTGTCGAGCTCGAGCTCCACGATCTTCTCGAGCGCGGACGTCGGCAGCGGGCGGAACGAGAGGATCGAATCGATCCGGCCGAGCAGCTCCGGTCGGAAGAAGCCCTTGATCGCGCCGGCGTGATCGACCCCGAGATCCGACGACGAAAACCCCGCGGGCTTCGGATCGCTCGCGCCGAGGTTCGTGGTCATCACGATCACCGCCATCCGGAAGTCGATCAGGCGCCCCAGCGCATCGGTCAAGCGGCCCTCGCCGACCACGCCGAGGAGGAGATCGAACGCAGCGGCGTCGGCCTTCTCGATCTCGTCGAACAGCACCACCGACAGCGGCTGACGGCGGATGCGATCGGCGAGCGAGGTGCCGGCAGGCGACGGCGTGATCAGGCGCGCGATCGCGGCGCCGGTGACGAGCTCGCTCATGTCGACGCGGACGAGCCGCTCGGCATCACCGAACAGATAACGCGCGATCTGCTTGGCGAGCTCCGTCTTGCCGACACCGGTCGGGCCGGCGAACATCAGCGTGCCCACGGGGCGCTGCGGATCATCGAGGCCCGCCTTGAGACGAGCGATCACCCGCGCCGCGACCGTGCACGCCTCGTCCTGGCCGATGACGCCCTTCGTCAGCTCGCGCGCGATCGCCGCCGTGTCGAGCGCACGCTCGGGCGCGAGGAGATCGACGGGGAGCCCCGACCAGGCGCCGAAGGCCTCGGTCAGCTCGGCGACCGAGAGCGCGGTGGGACGCGCGGGACGGGTGGCGAGGTAGTCGAGGAACGCGAGCGCCTTGCCGGGGAACGCCGTGTCGCGGCGGAACGCGGCCAGCAGCTCGACGAGGCGGCGCGCCGCATCGTGGGACAGCCCGACCGGCGGCGACGTGCGCTGGCCGTACGGCTCGAGCAGCGAGATGGTCTGCGCCGGCGTGGCCTCGGGCATGCGGATCACGCGCATCGCGTCGAGCAGCGCGGGGTGCTTCTGGCGCGCACGCACGAGCTCGGCCTCGTCGCACTCGGCGACGAGCGACAGCTCGCCGGCGATCACGGCAGGTGCGAGCAGCTCCGCGATCGAGGCACCGTCGCTCGCGGGCGTCAGGAGATCGGCGAGGCGATCCACGTACAGCACGTCGGAGCCATCGGCGAGCTCGGCGACGATCTGCAGGCAGCGCTGCTGCCACATGCCGAGGTAGACCATGCCGGCGACGATCCGATCGGCGCTCGTCGCCCACAGCCGGCGTCGCACGCCGTCCTTGCCGCGGCCGCGCTCGAGCATTCCGCGCGCCACGCGCCGGACGAACGCGGACTTGCCGCTGCCGTGCGGCCCCACGAGGAGGACGCTGGGCAGGTCCTCCATGTCGAGCATCGGGGCGAATTGATCGAACACGGGATCGACGCCCACCGTGGGGCGCAGCCGGTTCGCGCGCGCGAGCTGGACCCAGTCCTCGGCCACGGCCTCGAGCGTGGGCAGCGGCTCGAGGTCGTTGCCGTCCGTCTTGGCCTCCTTCTGCGCGGCTTCGATCGGACTCCACTCGAGGATCTCCTCCTCGACCTCGCGGCGCAGATCGTACAGCGAGGCGCCCGCTTCGCCGACGAGGGCGGCGAACACGAGCGAGCGGATCGTGTCGGGAACCGCCTCGAGGTCCTCGGTGACGAACGAGTAATCGAACCGCGGCACGAGCACTCGGTAGAGCGGGGCACCGTCGAGCTTCGCGGCGGCGTAGCCGAGCCGGATCGGCACGGTGGCCTTCGCGATCACGTAGCCACGCGGATCCGGGCGGCCCGGATGGATGTCGACATCGATCCGCCGGAGCTCGAGCTCCTCGCTCCAGGTGTAGCGCGCGGCTTCGTTGTCCTCGACGAGGAGCGCGGCCTGCGGCGCGAGGCGCGCGAGGGCGGTGTCCACGTCCTCGGCCATGGCAGCGGGCGGCGGCGTATCGAACAGGATGCGATGGCGGCGCAGCAGCACGGCGGAGACCAGGCCACCGTGGTGCTTCGTGACGAACACGCGAAACGACGGGCGCTTCATCGCGGCACCTTGGGGAGCCGGCTCCACGCGAGGTGCCAGGCGCGACGGATCGCCAGCGGGAGATCTCGGGCGGTACCGCGATCCACCCAGCCCGTCGAGAAGTCCTCGATCTCCACGCCGAACGACTCACCCGGGCGCAGCGGAGGGCGATAGGTCAGGGTGCGGGTCACGGGCAACAGGACATCGGGGTTCGCCGGCAGCGCACCGCCCTGTTCGAGCACGCGCTCGAGCTCAGCGCGACCTGCGAGCTGTGCGCGGAGCACGTCGACCGCCTTGTGCGGTGCGCCGGCGCGGAGCTCGACGCGGATCACATCGGGTTCGGCGGCGGCCGCGCGGATCATCCACGTGCCGTGATCGCCCGAGAGGGCACTCCGCACGAACAAGCCGCGCAGGACGAGCGCGACATCGCGCGCGTCGGAGAAGAGGGGGACCCGGTGCTGATCGGCCAGGGAGGTGAACTTCGGCGCGGCGAGCTGCCACGCCGCGAACGGGTGCGGGGCATCGGTCGCGCTCGCGGTCGCGCCGTCGTCGAACCACGCGGGCTGCGCGAGGCAGCGCGCGACGATCCCGATGCCGCCGGCGTCTGCGGTCTGGCCGACCCGGCTGATCACCACCGTCACCGCGTGCGCCGCAGGATCGAGCAGCTCGGGGAGTGCGCGCTCGATGAGCAGCGCCTCCGCGATCCCCGCCAGGAGCGCGTCGCGGCTCGCCGGTGGACGCGCGGGACTGCTCGCCCCCGGGCGCGCGCGCATGCGGCGCGTCTTGCGCGCGGCCAGTCGGTTACCATCGTCGTCGTACGCGGGCTCGTCGTCCTCGGCCTCCTCGTCGTCGCGCAGCGGCGTGCGCACCGGGACGTGTACGCCGAACAGCTCGCCGAGCGCCGTGATCCGCTGTTCGAGCTCGTCGACGTAGTAGCGAAGCTCGCCGCCGGCCTCGTCGGCCTCCCTGGGCGCGCGCTGGAGCAGCGGTGCGCGGCGGATGCGATCGAGCGCGCCGGTGGCCTGCGCGATCGCGGGCTCGAGCGCGGCGGTCGCGAGATCGAGCGCGCCTTCGAGCACGTAGGTGCCGGGCTCGGCGGTGCGCTCCGCCATCGGCTCGAGCGTGGCCTGGATCTGCCCCTGGTCCTCGGCGAGCCGCACGATGCGGAGGCGTGCGGGCTGCGCGGTCGCGAGCAGGTCGGTGAGCGAGCCGCCGATCTTGTCCTCGAGCCAGCGCTTGACCGTGCGGGCGCCGTAGCGCGGATCGAACGCGTCCGCGACGGCGCGGCGGCGCACCGCGGCCCCGGCGTAGACGAACGTGTTGCGCTCGCGGAGACCACGGCGCGCGAGCAGCTTCGCGAGCTCCTTGTCGACGACCTTCGCGGCGACCTCGGGCGTCAACGGTTCGAACGGAACGACCTGATCGATGCGGTTGAACAGCTCGACGGGGAAAAACTCGCGCACGGCCTTCGCGACGTCGGCGAGGATCCGGTCGCGCATCTCGCCGAACCCGATCGGTGCCGCGTTCCGGCTGCCGAGGTTCGAGGTCATGATCACCACGGCGCTCGCGAAGCTCGCGACCTCGCCGTTCGCGTCAGTGAGCCGGCCCTCGTCGAACAGCTGCAGCAGGAGGTGCAGCGCCTGGGGGTGCGCCTTCTCGATCTCGTCGAGCAGTACCACGCAGAACGGCTGCGCCCGCACGCGCGCGGTGAGCAGACCATCGGGATTCCAGCGGTCGCCGATCAGGCGCGACACGGCATCGGGGCCCGATAGCTCGCCCATGTCCACGCGCAGCAGCCGCTCGCCGGCGCCGTAGAGGTACTCCGCGATCGCCGTCGCGAGCTCCGTCTTGCCGGTGCCGGTCGGGCCGGTGAACAGCATCACGCTGACCGGGCGGTTCGGATCGGCGAGGCCGGCTCGGACGCGGAGGATCACGTCGGTCGCGGCGCGCGTCGCGGCCGGTTGGCCGATCACGCGCGCGGCGAACGCGGCCTCGACCTCGGCGGGATCGAGCGGCTCGTCGAGGGAGATCAGCTTCGCGGACAGGCCCGTGGTGCGCGCGAGGTAGTCGAGCACGTCGTTCGGCGTCAGCTCGGTGCGCGACCGCGCGGCGGCATCGGCGGCGACGCGCTGGACGATCTCGATCGCCACGCCGGGCCGCGCGCGCCACGGGAACAGCGCGCTGCCCAGCTCGAGCGCGGTGCGTGACACGAACGGGTGCAGCTCGACCTTGGTGCGGGTCTCGAGCGCGCGGACCTCGTGGAGCAGGAGCTGCGAGGTCTCGGCGGCGGAGGCCGGTGGCACGACCACCAGCGCGAGCGCCTCGGCCAGGCCCGGCGCATCGCGCTCGAGGCGCGCGAACTGCTCCGAGGTGAGCTCCGCGATCACCGCGAGATCGCCGCGCCGCACGGGGCCGCGGAAGAAGTCGGCGAAGCTGCGCTCGCTCTGCCGCGACTGGCCGAGCCGGCCGAACAGGTGGAGATCCTCGATCCACAGGATGCCGCGCTTCTTGCGCGCATCGGCGAGCACGGAGAGGCAGCGCTCCTCCCACTGTCCGAGGTACGACATGCCGGCGATCAGCCGCTTGCCGGTGACCCGCCAGACGTGGTGGCAGCGATCGAGGTTCTTGTGGATGGGGTAGCCATCCTCGACGAG
>JAYVLW010000619.1:0-4842 GCA_043759315.1 Myxococcales bacterium | reverse complement strand
CTGACGCACCACCACGGCGACCACATCGGGGGAGCCGCGGCGCTCGCCGCGCGGTGGGGCGCTCCGATCGCGGCGCACGCGGCAACCGCGCGTCGGCTCGAGGGCATCGTGGAGGTCACGCAGGTGATCGAGGACGGGGGCCTCGTGTACGGGATGACCGCGCTCCATACGCCCGGGCACGCCGAGGGCCACCTGTGCTTCGAGCACGTGGCGTCGCGTGCGACGATCGCGGGCGACATGGTCGCCGGCGTGGGCACGATCCTGATCGACCCGAGCGAAGGCGACATGGCGCTCTACCTGGCATCGCTCGAGCGCTTGCTCGCGCGGCCCGCGGCGGCCTTGCTCCCGGCGCACGGTCCGGCGATCGCCGACGGCCCGGCCAAGCTTCGCGAGTATCTCGCACACCGGCGGATGCGAGAGGATCGCGTGATCGCTTCGCTGACGGAGGTGCCGACCTCCCTCGACGGGCTGCTCCCGATGTCGTACGGCGATACGCCGCGGGTGCTGTGGCCGCTCGCCGAGCGCTCGCTGCGCGCGCATCTCGACAAGCTCGTCGCCGAGGGTCGAGCGCGGCTCCACGACGAGGCACGGTGGTCGCGTTGAGCTATAGTGGCGCGCGGTGGCACTGACCTTTGATGGACTAGCGGAGGTCGCGATGGCGCGCGACCTGCTTCGCCGGTGGTGGGGCCTCGAGCTCGGCCTGACCGACGCGAAGGGCGGCGGCTACGACCGCACCTCGCACAAGACCTGCGAGAGCGTGAAGGGCTTGCACGGCGCAGCGTGCGCGAAGGAGCTCACGGATCTCGCGATCCACTTCGCGAAGTCGAAGGAGCGTGGCGGAATCGTGAAGACCTGCCACGCGGGCATGACGATCGTCGCGGCGCCGGTGCTCGGCGTCGCCGGCCTGCTCGGGATCGTGTTTGCGACCGGCGGCCACGACGAAGATCCCACGGCGATGGAGCAGGGCCTGATCACCACGATCGGCTCGTCGGCCGAGGATGCGAAGATCCTCACGGCGGTCGCGCCGGTCGTCTCCAAGACGGACCTGCCGCGCGTGCGCGACATCGTGGCGGCGGCGGCGGCCGCGGTCGAGCGCGCGCTGCCGATCGAGATCCCGAGCACGGCGTTCAGCCATCCGTTCAACGAGATCGTCGGTGATGCGCCGGCGGTGCGCGACGTGGTGAAGTTGCTCGCGAAGGTGGTGAAGAGCGAGGCGACCGTGCTCGTGCACGGCGAGAGCGGCACCGGCAAGGAGCTGATCGCGCGCGCGATCCACTATCACGGGCCCCGCGCGAAGAAGCCGTTCGTCGTGCAGAACTGCTCCGCGTTCAACGACAACCTCCTCGAGAGCGCGCTGTTCGGTCACGTGCGCGGCGCGTTCACGGGTGCCGTGAAGGATCAGCCGGGGCTGTTCCAGACCGCCGATGGCGGCACGTTCTTTCTCGACGAGATCGGCGACATGTCGGCCGCGCTGCAGGTCAAGCTGCTGCGCGTGTTGCAGGAGGGTACGTTCACGCCGGTCGGCGGGACGAAGCCGGTGCGCGTCGACGTGCGAATCATCGCGGCTTCGCACAAGGACCTCGCCACGATGGTCCAGCACAAGCAGTTTCGCGAGGACCTGTTCTATCGCGTCAACGTCCTCAAGATCACCGTTCCGCCGCTGCGCGAGCGCACCGCGGACATCCCGCGCCTCGCCCAGCACTTCGTCACCAAGCACTGGCGCAACACCACCACGCCGGCCCCGCGGCTGTCGCAGAGCGCCCTGGCGCGGCTCGTCGCGTACAGCTGGCCCGGCAACATCCGCGAGCTGGAGAACGAGATCGAGCGCATGCTCGTCCTGTCGGGCGATGCGACCGAGCTCACCGGCTCGATGGTGTCCACCCGCGTCGCCGGCATGGTGGCACCGCCGCCGAAGACGATGCGCGATGCGCTCGCGACGGCCGAGTCGGAGGCCGTCGTCCAGGCGCTCGGCCGTCACCTCGGCGAGCGCGATGGCGCCGCGGCGGATCTCGGCATCTCGCGCTCCTACCTCGACGCGCGGTGCGCCGCGCTCGGCCTGGGATCCGGTGGATGAGTCAGGCGCGCCCGTGCGCGTTGTGCGGTAAGCCGGCGGTCAAGACCGGCAACAAGTTCTGGCCGCTGTGCAGCGAGCGCTGCCAGCTGGTCGATCTCGGCAAGTGGCTCGGCGAAGAGTATCGCGTGCCAGGGGAGCCGGATCCGAACCTCGCCAGCGCATCGCCGCTGACGCACGAGGAGGAGGAGAAGGAATGAGCGAGCATCGCGTCGACGCGCGGATCCACGAGGCGCTCGACCCGGGTGGCCTGTTCATCAGCGCGGATGCCTCCGTGCATCCGGTGTTCGGCGGCTTCCGTTCGTCGTGAGGTCCGATCGGTTACACGTGATCGAGCAACGTCACGTGGTCGTCCGACGCTTCCGGTGACCGCGTGTGCTCGAACGTCTCGAACCGGGCGCGGAGCTGCGTCGCGAACCGCGTGGCCTCCTCGTGCGTGCCCTGCAGCTTGCCGAGGCGCTGCGCCTCGTCTCCCCGGGTGGCGCCGACGAAGTAGCTGGCCTCGTCGCCGAGCCGGTCCGCCGCGATCTGGCAGAACATCGCGATGCCATCGAGCCAGTGCTGGCTCGCCTGCTCGGTGATGACGAGTCGGCTCGCCATCTCGAGGTAGCAGCCCTGCAGCATCGCGAGGGCGGTGCGCTCGTCGCCGTGCGCGGCCTCGAGGACCACGTGCGAGATGCGGTGCCAGGCGCTCGGGTCCACGTCCATCGTCATGCCGGGCACCCTAGCAGCGGGGTCTGACCCGCCAGGTTCGATCGTCCGGTCGAGGCGACGAGATCTCCGTGCTAGCCTTTCGGCGTGCAAACGCAGGAGACGCAGGAGGCAGTTACCTGGTTCCGGACCGACGACTACGGCGTGGTCGACCGCCTCGATCACGAGCAGGTCGTCACCAGCTTCTACCGGATGCTGCTGCCGATCTGGCCGGAGCACTCGGCCTACGTCATCCGCGCCGCGGATGGCTCCGAGCAGCGGATCAAGATCCCGCTCCAGCGGAAGTCCGTGATGCTCGGCTACCTGCGCTGGCACACCTGGATGGCCGCGCTGTTCTTCGGCGCACCGGCCATCTGGGCGCACGAGCGCTTCCTGTGGATGGCTGTGCCGGCTCTCGCGTTCGTGGCGATCGCCGGGATGTTGACGTGGGTCGCCGGCCGCTTGCCCGAGGACGAAGCGATGCGCCGCGGGTTGCTCCGCCGCGTCGTCGGCTTCGGGGCACCGCCCGAGCTGTTGTCGGACTCGATGCGGGCGGAGGTCCGTTCGAACCTGGAGCTGATGTGGGCGACGAAGTCCGATACGCCGTGGATCGATGCACTCCGCAACGGCGAAGCCAGCGAGCTCCTCGTGGCGCTCGCCGACTACCACCAGGAGCCCGAGCTCCTCGCGGTCGCGCATGCGAACTTCTCGAACAAGCTGTGGAATTGATCCGCCGACGCGACGGAGCACGACGGTTCACTCCACCGACAGGATGGGCTCGCCGTTCGGGACGATCACCCACTCGAACAGCCCCGAGATCAGCGACCGGAGATCGCGGGTCGCCCACGCGAGTCGTTGCCGGCCCGCTCCGCGCACGGGCACCTGCTCGATCGCATGCAGGAGCCGAAGTGCCGCGTCGCATGCGCCGTACATCGCCCCGATCGCGGGCCGCTCGCGAACCGGCTCCTCCTCGTAGATGTCGATCGTGCTCGTGGCGCGATGGATCGTCAGCTTCGCGAGCCCATCGAAGCGTGCACGCTCCGCCGGATCGGTGACGTACGCGCGCAGGTGGTGGTGATTGCGCTCGAGCACCTCGACGAGCTCGCGCAGGTTGATGAGAGCGGTGACGTGCATGATCCGAGGCTCAGCACACTCCGTGCCCGCGCCAACTGCGCGACATCACGTCGCGCGCGTCCGGCGTGCGGCCACCGCGTCCGCATGCCGCCGGACGCCGGACGCGAGCACGATCCCGCGCGTCCCTAGGGGGGGCGGGGCCGGACGCGCCCGAGCTCGATGCGAAGCAGCCACGTGAGCGCGGGGGCCGGCGCCGAGGGCAAGGCCGACTCCGCCACCGGCGCGGGCAGGGCGCCGAGCGTGGCGCGAACGGCGCGCCGCGTGCGCAGGATGCACGGCCGGTAGCGATCCGGAAACACCGCGCCGCGGCGGCGGCGCGCGGAGTTGAGCGCCCGCGCGGCAGCGACCTGGAAGCCCTGCATGCCGCGCGCGAGTGCGAGCTTGCCGTCCGCCTCGACCACCAGCTCCACGCGGGATGGCCGTAGCGCGAGGCGCACGATCCGGAAGTCCGAGCGCGCGAGCGACAGGTGGACGGCGCGGCGGAGCGCGGCGTACGTGCGACGCGCGCGCAGCGTACCGAGGCGGCGATCGACGCGCGCGATCACGTGGACCGGATGGCGTGGCGCGAGCTCGGGCCGCGTCTTGTGCGGCTCGCTCGCGATCGGCCCTCGCGCGGGCCGACCGGCACCGCGACGAGCGCCTCCCCAGGTGTCAGCCGTCATCGGCGGCGATCCGTACCGTGTGGGATCTGCACGTACAATATGAAATCGCCGAGATCTCTCCTCGATCAAGTTTCTACGCAACGTACTTGCCACTTTCGTAACCACTTCCTTAAGGTGAGGTCACACGATCGCGGGTGGCGACGTGAGCCGAAGGAGAGTCATGAACGCCGACGATGGTGAGGGCGAGCTCGACGGATCCAGCCTGGACATCGAGATCGAAGTGGTGCCGGTGCCGGGGGATGTGCCGGAGACCAGCCAGAAGGTGCGGCGGCGAACGCGGAGGAC
>JAYVLW010000618.1:0-2829 GCA_043759315.1 Myxococcales bacterium | reverse complement strand
ACGACCTGGACCGCCCTCGCCCCCGCCTCTCGACCACCCGCCCGCATCGCCCACACGCTGACGTTCGATCCCGTGCGTGGGAAACTGGTGCTGTTCGGCGGCTTCGGGACCGGCACGGGTCACTTCGCGGACACCTGGACATTGGGCTACGTGTCGGCCCCTGCGGCGCGCCTCTGCGACGGGACGATCAGGACGACTTGTACGAGAACCGCGCGGTGATCGTCGCCTTCGCACCGACGCCGATCTTCACCGTCATCGACTTCGCGCCGAGCGTTGGGTGCCACGCCTCGAGCGTGTAGGTCCCCTGCGGCAGGCCGGTGATCGAGAACACGCCGTCGGTGCTGGTCACCGCGAAGAACGGGTGATCCTGAACTACGGCGTACGCGTGCATCCACGGGTGGACGCCGCACGCGAGCTCGATCACATCGCCCGCGGCGGCCGTGGCTGCGCCGACCGGGACGTCGGCCGCCTTCGCCGGCTGCATCTTGTTGAGGAGGCTCTTGCCTTTCAAGGTGCCGTTGACGTTGTGCGTGGTGCCGTCGCTGTTGCGCACCGCGAGCTTCTGACCGGCCTGGATGCCGATCACGTGCGGCGCGTACATGCAGCCGACCTGATCGACCACTGCGGGTGTTGCCGGCGCCGTGTGGCTGCCGGCATCTCCGTTCTTGATCCGCACGAGGACCCCGGCGAGCTTGCCCTTGGTGACGATGACGTCATCGGCGTTCGCGGTCGCCGGCTGCTTCGCGCAGAATGGATCGCTCTTGCGATCGAGGGTGGCGCGCTCCGGCGGCTCGCCCTCGAACAGCACCGTGCCCTTGATGGTCCCGGTGACCGCGCCCTTCGGGGTCTCGGCCGCCGCCGTGGTCGAAGCGAGGGCGACGAGCATGACGGCGGCGCAGGCGTGGATCATCCCTGGAACGGTACCAGGACCCGGCCCCGGTGCCATATGCTGGTGAGGTGCCGGAGGTCAGCGACGTGAGCGACGCGAGCGCGCTACCGGTGAAGCTTGGGGAGCTCGACGCTATCCCACCGGCGCTCCGCTATCAGCTCCGGCAGGCGCTCTCGCTGCTCCCCACCGATGGTGGCGTTCTCGACGGTGTCCCACTCGATCGCCTCGTCCGGGTGACCGACGACGGAGACGCGTGGGTCGGCGTGGATCCGTCGCTCGCCGAGGTCGGCTACTGGATGATCCAGCCGAAGCACGCCGTCGAGCTGCGGCGCCGCGGCTGCATCTGGCTGACCCGGTTCCCGTCGGCGGAGACGGCGAAGCGGCTGGCCGCTGTGGTCGCGGAGCCGGCCACGCCCGAACCGGTGCGCGAGCAGGCGACCTGGACGCTCGGGTATCGGCAGCTCCGCGCGATGCATCCGAGCACGCTGTGGACCCCCGATGCCGTGCAGATCGCCGACGAAGCGCTCGCGAAGCTCGCCGATGCCGCGACGGTGGCGGGCAAGATCACGAGCGAGCAGCTGCCGCACGCGCTGCGCCACGTGAGCAGCGAGATGATCGCGGCGATCTTCGCGAAGGCGCCGGGGCTGTGGGGCGATGCGCTCGAGGCGTTCGCATCGGCGCCGCTCGCGCGCGTGCTGTTCGTCTCGATCGCGGATATCCCGGCGCAGCATCGGCTGCGCGCGCTGCGGCTGATCGGCGCCACGCTCGGCGAGGAGGCTGTGCCGCTGCTGGTGACGCGTGCCGCGGAGGCTCCGGTCGACGAGCGCCTCGAGATGCTGTTCCTCGCGATCGGGCTCGGCGGCGAGCAGCACCTCGGCAAGCTGGAGGACACGCTCGCCGGGATGAAGTTCGCCGACCTCCTGCGCCAGCGCGCCAGGTGGCACCTCGCTCACCGCGGTGTGGTGCCGACCGTGCGGGGCCTCAAGGTTGCGCGTGCCACGGCGGTGCTGCCGATCGCGGAGCGCGTCGCGAAGTGCCGTCAGGCGGCCGATGACCTGGGTGCGCTGACGAAGTTCGCGCGTCACCCGGAGGCGTATCTGTATGCGATGTGGGGTTGGATGGTGCGCGGCGCGGCGGATCCGGTGCGCGCGCGCGATCTGGTCAGCGCGCATCCCGAGTCACAGAAGCTCGTGCGCGAGCTGTACCTGGAGGACCTCGCAAAGCGCGGGCGCGTCAAGCAGCTCACCGCGGCGGCGCAGACGCTGAAGGGCGCCGACCTCGGTGCGTTGCAGCTCGCCATCCACGGCAGGCCGTTCGCCGCACTCGAGCTGGCGGCGACCGCGCGCCTGCAGACGCCGGAGCTCGTGTGTGCGCGCGCTCTCGCGTGCTATCGCGGTGGGCGTCCCGATCTGATGCAGCGAATCCTCGCCGAGGATCTGCCGCCTTCGGAGATCACCGACGACGATTCGCTGAAGCCGTTCCCCGGCCCGCACGAGAACTGGATGATCGAGCGCGCGTCCGCGCTCCAACCGGCGATCGCCGCGCTCGCGGCAGGGCAGGCCGGCGTGATCGCGCTCGCAAAGCCGGCGCCGCACGATGCGGAGCCAGATCGGCCGACGATCGAGCCGACGTTCGTGGTGGTGCGTCGTCTGGGGCGTGGGCTGCCGGGCTCGACCGTCTATCTGGCGGGCGAGTTCAAGTACATGAACAAGGACGCCATCGCGAAGGCGGTCGAGGCGGCGGGCGCGCGGCTCGTCAACGGTCCGTTCCCCGGCACCGACTACTACGTGCACGGTGACTGGTGCCTCGTGCAGACGATCGCGCAGCTCGAACGCCAGGGCGCGCGCCGGATCCGACACGGCGAGCTGGAGGGCGTCTAGTGCCAGCGCTCCGCAAGCCTCATCGCATCGCATTTCTGTTGCCCGATCTGACGATGGAGG
>JAYVLW010000617.1:0-3587 GCA_043759315.1 Myxococcales bacterium | reverse complement strand
GTCCGAGAACCGCGAGCTGCGCGAGGAGAACGATCGCCTCCGCAAGGATCTCGCGTCGATGACTCGCCGGGCGTTCGACGTCGAAGCTCTCGAGGATCTCGCCGTCGTCAAGAAGCGCACGCCCGCGGACACCGTCGGCGCGCGCGTGATCGGCGCACCGCTGTCTCCGCAGTTCCGCGTGCTCCGCCTCCGGATCGATCGGGGCGATCGCGACGTGCAGCCGGGCATGCCGGTGATCGTCGGGCAGGGGCCCGTGGGCCGGATCGACAAGGTCTATGGCGACTACGCCGACGTCATGCTGATCAGCGACCCGAGCTCGAAGATCGAGGTCGTGATCCCGCGGACCGGGGGGCGCGGCCTCCTGATCGGCGTGGGCAAGCCGGAGTCGTACGCCTGCAAGATCGAGTGGCTCGAGCGCAACCTCAAGCCGGAGGGAAAGGTCGCGATCGGCGATGAGGTCGTGACCTCGGGCCTCGGCGCGAGCTTTCCGCCAGGGCTGGTCGTCGGCAAGGTCTCGAAGATCAACGGCGACGACGGCATGTTCCAGTCCGTCGAGGTCGATCCCACGGTCGACGTCTCGCGCGTGCGCGCCGTGATGGTGCTGCTCGCGCCGCCGCCGCCGCCGGATCCCGACGCCAAGACCAAGAAGCGCAGCGAGCCTGCGTTCGGCGGGAGGGCGCTGTGATCCTCGTTCCCGAGGCCGGGGCGGTGAGCTCGTGAGAACGGCAACCCTCGTGATCGTCGCGTACCTCGTGTGCGTCATCCTCGCCTCGATCTGGCGCCTGTTGCCGTTCTCGTTCTTGCGCGATGCCACACCGGAAGCCGGCGCGCTCACCGCGGCGTACCTCGGCTTGACCGCGCGCCGCGGCGTGGCGCCGGCGGTTGGTGGCTCGGTCGTGCTCGGCTACTTCGTGGACCTCATCAGCGGCGGGCCGCCCGGCCTGATGGCGCTCGTGCTCGGGCTGACGGGCCTGGTCGCGCGCGCGGTGCAGCAACGGATGCTCGTGCGGGGCGCTGCGATGACGATGGCGTTCTCCGCGTTCGTCGCACTGGTGGCGGGTGTGCTCGCCCTCGTGGTGCGCGGCGTGTATCACGTGCCGCGCGCGGCGCTCGCGCTCGAGCTCCAGCACATCGCTCTCGTCACGATCTCCACCGCGATCGTCGGGCCGCTGGTGTGGCGCATGTTCCGTCGCATCGACGCCGCGTTCGCGCGCACCCATCGCGAGCGCGACGCGGCGCTCGAGGGACTGGCACCCTGATGCTGCTGCGCTCCTCCTCGGGACCGGGCTCCGGAAACGGGCCCTCGCTGCCCGAGCTGCATCGCCGGCTCAAGTGGGTTGCGCTGATCGCGTTCGCCGCGTTCGGGACGCTGATCGGCCGGCTGTGGCAGCTCCAGGTCATGCGCGGCGACAGCTACTTCGAGCGCACCGTGTCGAACGTGGTGAAGGAGCGCTACCTGCCGAGCGTGCGCGGCAAGATCCTCGACGCGAAGGGCGTGGCGCTCGCCGACAACCGCCCGGCGTTCAACATCTACGCGACACCGAAGCAGCTGACTCCTGCGACGCGCGCGGAGCTGTCTCGCATGCTCGGCCTCTCGGATGACGAGCTCCTGAAGGTCGACGAGCGGCTCGCGATCGGGGCCAAGCGCGATCCGAAGACCCCGGTGCTGATCCTGGAGGATCAGGGCCGCGATCGCGCCGCGCTCGTCGAGCAGTCCCTGACCAAGCTGCCGGGCGTCGAGGTCCACCACGAGCCGTATCGCTACTACCCCCAGGGCGACCTCGCGGCGCACCTCGTCGGCTACATGACGCAGATGACCGCGAACGAGGCCGATCGCCTGACGAACCAGGGCTACGACCCGAGCGAGCTCGTGGGCAGGTACGGTCTCGAGTCCGCGTGGGAGAACTACCTGCGCGGCAAGAAGGGCATCGAGCGATACGCGGTCGATGCGCGCGGCCAGCGGCTCGACGACAAGACCGCGCAGACGCTGATCTCCGGCGAGCGCGTCGTCGGCGCGGTGCCGGGTGCGAACCTCGTGCTCACGGTCGATAGCGACCTCCAGAAGCTCGCGGAGAAGGCGGTCTCCCACGTGGCCGCGGCGTCCGTGGTGATCGTCGAACCGAAGACCGGCAAGATCCGCGCGGTCGTCTCGAAGCCGTCGTTCGATCCGAACGTGATGACCGGCCACCTGACGAAGGCGGAGGAGACGCTGCTCACGTCCGATCCGCGGAAGCCGTTCATCGACAAGGCGCTCCGCGCGACCTATCCGCCGGGCTCGATCTTCAAGTTCGTCACCACGTTCGCCGCGCTCGAGGACGGGCAGGCGGCCGAGGACGAGAACATGTTCTGCACCGGCGAGTACAAGCTGTCGGGCACCACGTTCCGGTGCCACGGCACGCACGGCAAGGTCGACTTGCTCGGCGCGATCCAGCACTCGTGCGACATCTACTTCTGGAAGCTCGCCGAGCGCATCGGCCTGGATCGCCTCGCCGAGGTCGCACGCGAGTATGGCCTCGGCACGCCGACCAACCTCGGCCTCAACGGCGATTCGGGCGGCCGGATGCCGACGAAGGCCTGGTACGAGAAGACGAGCCGCTACAAGATCGGCTACGCGACGAACGCGGCGATCGGACAGGGCGACGTCGAGGTCACCGTGCTCCAGATGGCGATGGCGTACGCGGCGATCGCGAACGGCGGCTCGCTGTACGTTCCGCAGGTGGTCGAGCGCGTCGAGACCAACGATGGCCGCGCGATCGTCAGCTTCGAGCCGAAGGTCGTGCGCGCGATCAAGACGCCGAGCGATGCGCTCGAGACCTACCGCAAGGGCATGTGGATGGTCACCAACGAGAAGGGTGGCACCGCGTTCGAGCATGGCCATAGCGACGTGGTCAGCGTCATGGGCAAGACGGGCACCGCCGAGGTCAAGAAGCACCACAAGCAAGACGAAGACGCGCAGCTCGACCGCTGGAACCCGAACGCGGCGCACGCGTGGTTCGCCGGCTGGGCGCCGGCCGAGGATCCCGAGCTCGTGATCGTCGTCATGGTCGAGCACGGCGGCGGCGGCGGCACCACCGCGTGGCCGATCGCGCGCAAGATCCTCGAAGGCTACTACACGAAGATCAAGCCGGCCGCGAATGCGCCGGTCGCGCCGGCCAGGCCCGCGGCCATCGCGCCGAAGGTGAAGCCGTGAGAGGCACCGGACTCCAGTTGCCCCGCGCCACCGTCGGCGTCTCCCGCTGGCGACGGTTCCGCGCGGCCGTCGACTGGCCGTTGATCATCACGGTGATCGCGATCTGCTCGATCGGCCTGCTCAACCTGTACTCCGCGACGCGCGGCAGCAAGCACCAGGTCAAGTTCGACTCGCAGGTGCAGTGGATGGTGGTCGGCTGCATCGCCTTCGCGGTGGCGACGATCGTCGACTACAAGGCGATGGTGCGGCTCGCGTGGCTCGGGCTCGGCGTCGCGATCGCGCTGCTCGTGCTCGCGCGCCTGCAGGGCGCGACCGGTGACGACGACCGCCACGGCTCCACGTACCGCTGGTTGTTCCTCGGGCCGTTCGGGCTCCAGCCCTCCGAGCTCGTCAAGGT
>JAYVLW010000616.1:0-2570 GCA_043759315.1 Myxococcales bacterium | reverse complement strand
ACGCGGTGCAGAGTTGGGGCGAGGCGTCGGGTCGGCCATGACGGCAACGATGCGGCACAGACGGTCGCCCGCGAAAGACGGGGTTCATGCAGCAGGTACTAGTTGTCGGCGCCTTGCGCAGCACATGTCATCCCGTGGCACCCGTCGCAGTGCGAAGCACCAGCGAAATGCGTCGACAAGTGGCCATAGACAAGGGTTGTGGCTAGATCCTGGAATTGCTGCGAGGGCAATTCGGTCTTGATGCTCACGCCCTTGATGCGAAGCCACTGATCTCCCGTCGTATATCGAACCGACGCCGAGGGAGTCATGGTGCGCCAATCGATGTTTTCGACTCCGCTAGGGTGCTGAATGACGCCGTCGCTGAAGGTCGGTACTCGAGGGAGCGCTCCGCCATCGCGAACACCATCGCGCCATGCCGACCAGTCGAGACGATCGATCAAATCGTGCGACCGACGCTCCAATCCTCCCATTCCGGTTGGAAACGCCGATGCCGACAGGGTGAGTGTGCGCCAACTTCCTGGATCGGGGATATCAGTCAGGAAGGCCGCGGCGAGCGCTTGGACCCCAGGCAAGACCATATCGTCGACAGCACCGAGGTCGACAATCAGATCGATGACCTCGCGTGGCACGCCGTTGCTCTTCACGAAGGAAAGTAGTTCGGTCTGGACGACCCCACTCTCGAACTCCTCGCGGGTCAGACGTAGGGCGAGACCACTTGCGCGATTTGCTAGCGCCGCTTGAACGTCGACCGAGCGTGTGATCCCAGTCACCGGCACGAACACGGGGCCCAGTTCCGTTGCACGTCGAAAGACGTCCTCAACGGCCTCCGGACCGTCGGGAGCAATCTCTCGGCAATCGAGAAAGTACCGTTTGAGCTCTTCCACTGCCGGCTTGAACTTCTTGAACGAGGTTTCAATGTGATCAGCGGACGTGGGCTTCTTGTTCGTATCGCGCGCGACAACCTCGAACACCGGGGTGATCCGGACGCGCACCGTCGGCGAGAGACGTGCAAGCGCCTCCTTTTCGCCGCCCTTCATCTTGAGCACGGGAACGTAGTGGGTTTGGTCGAAGCTCATGATCCAACCTCCTGCGGCGGCTCCCAAAGCACGAGTGGCGCGACGTTGCGCTTGAGGTCATTGAAGTAGGACTGCAGCGCGCCTTCGGGATCGGGGTTCCCATCGGAAAAACAGACCCGCACCATCTTGTCCTTCCGATCGTCGATCGTGACTAGTGGATTCAGCGCGCTTCGCACGTTCTTGGGTCCGAGTCGCCGACACAGTCCAAGGAGTACCGCCTCCATCGAGGCTATTCGTCCGTGGAGAGCATCCCTGATGCCATCTATCTTGGAAGCGGCAGTCACAGACCGCTTGTCGCCCGTTACCACGATCGAACGGTGCTCCGCGGCACTCGCGAAGAGCTGGGCTGTACCGCCCCGCGCTCGGCACGGCGGGTCGTCCCGCGATCGGCGCGAGGATTCCCGTTCCCGTTCCCGCTCACGTCAGGGGTGATGGGAATCGGGAATGCCGAAGCGATCACCGACGCGGCGTAGCGAGCCGGCATCGGCGAGGCGCGCGAGCGCTTCGCCGAGACGCTCGTTTCGGACTCGGAGCCGAGCACGCAGATCAGCGCGGGTGACGGGTTCTCGCAGTTGCGCCAGGGTCTGGACGATTGCGTGGTCGAGGTTCGCCGCGGTGATCGTATCGATGTCGAGGTCGGTGGCTTCGTCGATGCCGGCGGCCGTGACCTCGAGACGGACGTCGTTGTCCGCTGCGAGGACGAGCGCGATCGGTTCCGGGGCCGGCGCGCTGCGATGTTCGACGGTGAGCACGAGCTGACCTCGGTGGCGTCGCAGGTAGAGGAGCGAGTCGGACCAGGCGAAGAAATCGCCGGAGCCGCGGAGGCTCTGACCGGGAGCACCGGAGGATCCGTTCTTGCGCGCGTGATGGACGACGACGACCGCGACATCGAGTGTGCGCTGGAGCTCGCGGAGGTAGCCGAGTAGGGCGGAGACCTGACCGGCATCGTTCTCGTCGATGCGGTGCAGACGCACAAACGGATCGAGGACCAGGAGTCGCGGCATGTAGGTCGCGACTGCCGCGCGCAGTCGGAGCTGATCGTGGGCTCGATCGAGGCGCAGCGCCGGCGCGGTGATGAGATGAATCGGCAGCCGCACGAGATCGAGACCGCGATGACGGCAGATGCCGAGGAGACGGGCCTTGACGATCGGCGCAGCGTCCTCGGCCATGTAGAGCAGCGCCGGGCCCGGATCGCCGACCTCGAAGATGCCGAGACACGGCGTGCCGCTCGCGACGGCGATCGCCATCTCGAGAGCGAGCCACGACTTGCAGCACTTGGGCGCGCCGCCGAGGATACCGACCCCGGCGCGCGCCCACAGCGACGCGACAAGCCAGCGCGGGCCGGGCTCGGCATCGGCGACGTCGGCGGCATGCACCACCGGGAGCAGATCGTGCTCGGCGGTCACGCCGTGTGCCCGAGCTCGGCGATCGCGGCCTCGAAGGCGTGCTCGTCGAGGAAAGGCTGGTTCTTGTCGCCCGCGATGCGGAGCGCGA
>JAYVLW010000615.1:0-13231 GCA_043759315.1 Myxococcales bacterium | reverse complement strand
GGCCGCGAGAAGCGCCTGGTGCTCACGCTCGATCTGCGCGAGGACAGCGGCGCGAAGCGCTCCGCGTTCCTTCACCGCATCGCGTCGCTCGATCTCGGGCTCGGCTCTCTCGAGGGAGCGCGCACCGGTGACGGCACCACGCTGTTCCGCGAGAAGTGGATCCTGTCGTGGTCGCCCAAGGTCGAGTCGCAGCTGGTCGAGAAGAACCTCTACGGCGACACCATCGAGGCCGCGGCGATCGCGCAGCTCGAGGAGGACGTCGCAAAGGAGCAACGTCACGCCGGTGCCACCTGCAAGCGCCTCCTCGATGCGGTGACGATGCAGCTGCCGCAACTCGTGCAGCGCCTCGAGGGCGCGGCGGGCCAGGCCATCGACGAGGATCGCCACTTCGCTTCGCAGTGCGACGCGCTCGTTCACCTGCTCGTCCTGAACCGGCTCGCGATCCAGCGCGACCTCGGGCGACCGGCGATCGAGGAGCTCGCCGGCCGCGCCTACACGCGCGCGTGCCTCGCGATCAGCGATCTCGGCGCGATCCCCGTCGACCAGCAAGAACCGACGATGGCGCACCTCAAGTCGCTCGCCGAGGCCGTGCTCGGCGGTGACCCCGAGCTCGATCGCGCGCTGTTCACCGAGCAGGTCACCGCGGCCGCGCTCGCCGCCACCGTGCCGTTCATGCAGGGCGCGTTCGCGGGCGTGCTCGCCGAGCTGCGCGTGATCGATCCGGCGGATCTCGCGAAGCGCGTCTCGGCGTTCGCGACCTCGCAGCCCGACAAGATGGTGCTCGCGGGCGAGTTCCTCGACGGTGCGTTCGCCGTGTCGAAGACCTCGATGCTGCTCGGCGCCGATGCACTCGTCGGCGCCATCGATGACCTGCTGCGCGCGGCGCCGTGGGAGCACTTCATGACGCTGCTGCCCAAGGTGCGGCGTGCGTTCGAGCGCCTGCACGAGCGCCAGCGCCTCGCATTCGCAGATCGCGTGGCCACGCGCTACGGCCTCGGCAACGCCGACGAGATCGCGGAGCTACCCGCGACCTCGACCGAGGCGGCGGCCTACATGGCAACCGTGGATGCGCGCGTCGCGGCGATCATGAAGGAGTGGAGCTTCTGATGGCGGGACGTCGCAAGGCCCCGGTGAAGCCCGCCGCGCCGTCACCGCCGGCGAAGATTCTGTCGGCCGAGGACCAGAGCTGGGTCAGTCGCTGGCGGCTCGTGCTCGGCAAGACTGCCGAACAATCCGGGATCTCGTGCGGCGGCGACGCGCAGGCCGCGGCCGCGCAGGCCGCGATCGACTTCGTGTTCGAGGGTGACGACCGCGGCGCCGGCAGCGGCGGCTCCGCGCTCACGGTGCCCACCTGGATCGATGCCGTCTCGGAGCTGTTCCCGCGTCAGGCGAAGGAGGTCCTCGAGCGCGAGCTGATCTCGCGGCGTGGCATCGCCGAGCTGCTCGATCACCCGAAGCTGCTCGAGAAGATCGAGCCCAACGTCGAGCTCGTGAAGACGCTGCTCACCCACAAGGATCTGCTCGATCCGCGGGCGCGCATCCTCGCGCGCAAGATCATCGATCAGGTCGTGGAGCAGCTCAAGCGCCAGCTCGAGGTCCGCATCGAGGCCGCGATCACCGGCGCGCTGCGCAAGGATCGCCACTCGCCGCGCAGGGTGTTCCGCAACCTGGACCTCAAGAAGACGCTGCGCAAGAACCTCCACAACTGGGATGACGAGCGCCGTCGCTTGCTCGTCGAGCAGCTGTTCTACTTCGCGGCCGAGCGCAACAAGCGTCCGTGGCACATCATCGTGTGCGTCGACCAATCCGGCTCGATGCTCGACTCGGCGATCTTCTCTGCCGTCATGGCCTCGATCTTCGCGGAGCTGCCGGCCGTGAAGACCTCGCTCGTTCTGTTCGATACCAACGTCGTCGATCTCTCGGCCGAGGTCGGCTCGCCCGTCGACGTGCTGCTCAAGGTCCAGCTCGGCGGCGGCACGGACATCACGCAGGCGCTGGTCTACTGCGGCGGCCTCGTCGCCGAGCCGGCGCGCACCATCGTGGTCCTGATCACCGACTTCTTCGAGGGCCGCGACGAGCAGGACCTCGTCGACCAGGTCCGCGTGATGGCGGACTCGGGCGTGCGGATGATCGGCCTCGGGGCGCTCGGGTACGACGCGCGCCCCGAGTACAACAAGTCCACCGCGGGCAAGTGCCGCAAGAACGGCATGGACATCCTGGTGTGCACCCCCGAGCGTCTCGCCGAGGCGATGGCCGAGATCATCCGCGGCTGAGTCTGCTACCCTGGCAGTGTGCGTGGCGTGGTCGTACTTCTCGTCGGTTCCGCATGTGCGTCGGCGCCGCAGGTCACGCCTGCGACCGAGGCCCACTACACGCGCCCGTTGATCACCGATCAGTATCCGTTCCGCCTCGAGCGCGCGAACGTCCGCGCGGCGCTCGCTCGCACCGGTTGGTGCCAGCGGCGCGAGTGGCCGCACACGGACGAGTTTGCGAGGTGTGACCCGCGACCGTATCTCAACCGGTCAACGCCATCGATGGAGACGTTCGTCCAGTACGACGCACAGGACCAGGCGACCGCGTATGCCGTGTTCACGCCCGTCCCGTGCCGGATGTATGGGCGGTGCGACTACACCTTGGGCCGCACCGCCTCTGATCGCGACTTCGTCGATCATGATATTGGCCTGCGCTCGCACCTCGCGGAGGTCGGGATCCTCGTGTCGCCGCACGAGGAGCCGATGCCGGGCATGCAGCAGCGGATGATCGATGCGCTGGGCGTCGAGCTGAAGAAGCGGTTCGGGCCACCGCAGTGGAAGGAGCCGCGCGACTACGGCTGGGTCTGGACCACGCAGACGGCGCAGATCGGGATGTTCGTGGTGGATGGCGGGGCGTGGGTCGTCGAGACCCACGAGCTGGCCTTGCAGCACCCGCCGGGCCTCACGCCGCGTTGGTAGCGATCCCGGGAACCAGTCGCTCGGCCGGTGGTCCAAGGGGGACGATGAAGCATTGGCCTACGCGGTTCGTGGCGGTCGTGGGCGTGGTCGCGGGGTGTCAGGCCGGGTCGGGATCGCCGCGCGACCGGCGTACACCGGAGCCCTCGCCGCCGCTCGTGATCGCACCACCGATCACCCCGATGCGGGTCCCGGCCGCACCGGCGATCCGCGAGGCCGCACCGCCGTGGACGCTGACGGCGTCCGATGGCAGCGGCTTGCAGATCACCCGCGTCGACGCGTCGGCGGTCGTCCAGGGACCGCTCGCGTTCACCGAGCTGCACCTCTACTTCCACAACCCCGAGGACCGCACGCGCGAGGGCACGTTCGCGATCACACTCCCGCCGGGCGCGGCGGTGTCGCGGTTCGCGATGGAGCTGAACGGCCAGATGCAGGAGGCCGAGATCGTCGAGAAGGCGATGGCGCGCCGCGTGTACGACGACTTCCTCCATCGCCGGCAGGATCCCGCGCTGCTCGAGAAGGGCGCGGGGAACCAGTTCACGGCGAAGGTGTTCCCGATCTTCGGCAAGGCCGACAAGCACCTCGTCATCTCGTTCTCGCAGGAGCTCGCCGGTGAGCGATACACGCTTCCGCTGCGCGGGTTGCCGAAGATGGAGCGGGTCGAGGTCAGGCTCGGCGATGGATCGGCGGCCGGGCAGATCCTCGACGAGCGCAACTGGCAGCCGGATCGGGACTTCGTGTCGACCGCGTCGAATCTCAGCGCGGGGGTCACCGCGGGGACGCTGGTCGCCGGTACGTTCACCGTGGCGGCGAGCACCGCCGCGGCGACGCCCCCACAGCGGCTGACCGTGCTCGTCGATACCAGCGCATCACGCGCCCTCGGCTATCGCACGTACGTGGCGTCGATCCACAGCCTGGTCGACGAGTTGCGCCGCCGCTACGGCGATGGGCTCGCGCTGCAGATCATCGCCTTCGATCAGGACACGCAGCGGATCTTCGACGGTCGCGCGGCGGAGTACGACGATGCGGCGAACTCCGAGTTGCTCGCGCGCGGCGCCGCAGGCGCCTCGAACCTCGCCCAGGCGATCGCGGCGCTCGGGACGCCCCACGAACGCCTCGTCGTGGTCACCGATGGCGTGCTGACCGCGGGGCCCGAGACGCCCGCGCTCGTCGCGGCGATCAAGCGCCTGAAGGTGCAGCGCCTGGACGTGGTGCTCGCCGGCGGCATTCGCGACGAGCGCCTCGCTGCGAGCATCGCGCGTGCGGGCCTGCCGCTCGCCGGCGACGTGTTCGATCTCGATCGCGGCATCGGTGATGTCGCCGCGGGGCTCGGTCAGCCGGTGCTCGTCGACGTTCCGGTCCAGGTGCCGGGCGCCACGTGGGTGTCTCCGAAGCGCCTGGCCGCTGCGCGCCCGGGCAGCACGCAGCTGGTCTATGCGCGGATGGCCAAGCCCACCCGGCAGGTCCAGATCGTGGTCGGCGGCCTGCCCCAGGTGATCGCGCTCGCGACCGCCACGCCGGCGCTGATCGATCGTGCGGTCGCCGGCGCGGAGATCGAGGAGCTCGAGACCAAGCTCGATGCCGCGACCGACGACCAGGCAAAGACGACCCTGCGCGCGTCGATCGCGACGCGCTCTGTGGCGGCGCGCGTGATCTCGAGCCAGACCTCGATGCTCGTGCTCGAGACCGAGGCGGACTACGAGCGCTACAAGATCCCGCGCAGCTCGCTCGCCGACATCCTCGTGATCGGGCCGAACGGTCTCGAGCAGGCGAAGCGCGCCGGGATCGTCACCGCGACGGTGACGCGCGAGCCCGCGAGCCGGGCCCCGGATGCCCAGCTCGCGCGCGAGCAGGCGATCGAGCAGGCGCGCACCGCGGGCGTGCTCGGCGCGCAGGCACTCGAGGAGCGCGGCGTGCTGTCCTCGCTCAACGCCACCGGCGACCTCGCGGCCGGCTTCGACGACTCGAACGTCTACGGCGGGCTGGTCGGGGTCGAGGCCGGGGACGCGGACGGCTTCGGTCGCAGCGGTTTCGGGCCCGGCGGCGGCGGCTCGGGATGGGGAACGATCGGCACGGGCCGCTACGGCACCATCGGCCGCGGCACCGGCACCGGCTCCGGCTACGGCCTCGCAGGAGGTCGCGGTGGCATGCGCGGTCGCACGAGCGTGGTCCCCGAGATCTCGATCGGTCAGCCGAGCGTGCAAGGCGATCTCGACAAGGCGATCATCCGCCGCTACATCAAGCGCAACATCCAGAACATCCAGTACTGCTACGAGCGCGAGCTGCTCGCACACCCGACCCTCGAGGGCGCGTTGACAGCCCACTTCGTGATCTCCCCGACTGGATCCGTCTCGAGTGTGCGCGCGGAGGGCCTGTCGACCGAGGTCGCGACCTGCATCACCAACGTGATCAAGGACATCGAGTTCCCGCGCCCGAGGACCAGTGGCATCGTCCAGGTCTCGTATCCGTTCACGTTCCGCAAGGACGGGAACTCGTCGAGCTCCACGACCGCGCCGAGCTCGCCGAGCGGCGCGAGCGCGACGTGGACCCGCGGCAACGACACGTGGGGCGCTCCGTCCGCGCCGGCCGAGGCTCCACCGAAGGAGCTGCCGGTCACCGGGAAGCTCGCGACGGTCATGAGCTCGCTCGCGATCGGCGACACCACGCGCGCGCTCGAGATCGCGCAGGCGTGGCACGCCGAAGCACCGGGCGACGTGCTCGCGCTGATCGCGCTCGGTGAGGCGCTCGAGGCGAAGCACGACAAGGTCCAGGCCGCGCGCGTCTACGGCTCGATCATCGACCTCTACGCGTCGCGCGCGGACTTCCGCCGGTTCGCCGGTGAACGCCTCGAGCGGATCGGCGGCGCCGCGCGTGCGCTCGTCATCGATACCTATCGCCGCGCGGTCGCGGATCGTCCCGACCACGTCACCGGGCATCGCCTGCTCGCCCACGCGCTCGCGCGCAGCGGCGACTACGCGGGCGCGTTCGCGGCGATCCTCGTGGCGGTCGATGCGAAATTCCCGGGCGGCCGGTTCGCAGGTGCGGAGCGTGTGCTACGGGAGGACGCGGGCATCATCGGCGCTGCCTACCTCGCCCACGGCGGCGATCGCGCGCAGGTGATCGACGAGCTCGACGAGCGGACCATCCAGCTCCCGGTCGGGCCGTCGACGCGGTTCATCCTGTACTGGGAGACCGATGCGAACGACGTCGACTTCCACATCACCGACGCGCAGGGCGGGCACGCCTGGTACTCGCAGAAGGAGCTGCCGTCGGGTGGCGAGCTCTACGCCGACGTCACGACCGGCTACGGACCCGAGTGCTTCGCGATCCAGGGCACGCCGAAGGCCGGCCCCTACGAGGTCTCGATCAACTACTTCTCCCAGGGGCCGATGGGCTACGGCATGGGCCTCCTCCAGATCGAACGGTTCGACGGCAACAACCTCGTGTTCGAAGATCGCCCGTACGTGATCATGGTGAACCACGCGTTCGTCGAGCTCGGGACCGTGAAGTGAGCTACTTGCCGTTCCGCTTGCGACCCTTGCGCGGCTTCGCTGCCGCGCGCGGATCTGCACCCGGCGCACCGAACATCCCGTTGACACCGCGATCCGCGCACGCCCACAACGAGATCAGGATCGCGAGATCGTTGAGTGCGCGCCGGCTCATCGACGCCGGGATCACGAGGCCGTAGGTCTCGGAGACGAACCGCAGATCGCGCAGCACCCGCGCGACCTCGTCGCGGTTGACGTCACCATGCCAGTACACGACGCGGGTGACGATCAGCTCCTGGTGGCGGCGGAGGAACTCGCCCATCGACAGTGGCTCGGCGATCCGGTGCGTCGGTGGGCGGCAGATCTCGAGCAGGTCCTCGAGGTACTCGTTCCAGTGGTGCGCGAGCCGGCGGTTCTCCGGGCGGCGCAGGAACTTCACACGGTCGACCGAGAAGTCGCCCTTCACCGTGGTGCGGAACCGCGGCGTCACGGCCATCAGGTCGTAGAGGACCGGCGGGTTGTCCTTCGCGTAGTCGACGTCGCGATAGCGCCACCAGTTGCGGAGCTGCGGCCACGTCCGCACGGAGAGGAGCGGCTCGTCCTGGGAATCGACCACGACGAACCGGCGATCCTCCGCGCGGAGCACGGTGATCCAGTGGCTCCACTCCTCCACGCACAGCAGCACCGGGGTCTGCTCGCGCAGGTGCTTGGTCAGGATCTTCCGCGCCTGCTCGGCGTCACTGCGGCGCTCGAGCACGAGGTCGCACTCGAACGCGCGCGCGGCGCGTGCGAGCTGGATCTCGTTGGTGCCCGACCACCAGTGCGTCTTCGCCGTGCTCGAGATCTGCGAGACATCGACCATTCGCCCGAGCGCGAGCAACGCGTGCTTGAGCGCGAACGGACCACAGGTCCATTCGTTTGGTTGGGGGTAAAACCCTGGTCCTGTCATGCCCTCGGCCACGGGGAGCACACTCTAGCACCGGCGGGTGGCGCCGATGCCCGAGTGAGCCCGTGCATACGGGCAGATCGTCCGGATTAACTCCAGCGGTATCAGTTAGTTAGGGAGATGATGCGAGCGAGGTCCACTGCCAGCGCCGGCCCACCACGATCGATTCGCGGGGATGCCCGGCGACCTGCTGGGCCCACAGGCCGAGCGCGCGGGCGTGGGTGGAGCCGAGCGCGGCGCGCTCGATAGCTCCGACCAGGAAGCTGCGCTGGCGCTCGAAGTTCTCGGGCGACCAGGCGAGATCGCCGACGTCCAGCTCGCCACCGGGCCGGCGCGAGCGATCCTCGAGCCAGACGACCAACTCGTGCTCCCAGCGGCTCTGCGCGAGCGGCCGCGCCGAGGCTGCCGTCGACGACAGGATCGCCGCGCCCACCTCGGGCGACACCATCAGCTCCGCTGCGGCGCCGAGGCGACGGTTAGAGAACACGAGCATCGCACGCACCGTAGAGGACCCGTCTGACACTCGCCGCGAGCGAGGCTCTTGCGTAGCTCCGACGCGATCGAGCGAACGGTCGATCCAGGTACGGTCGCGAAGGACCAGGCGGGGGCGGCTCACCGACGACGATCCTGGCGGACCCACGTGACCGCTGGGTGCTGTCCGGGTGGCGGACAGGTGACAAACGCCGATCTAACGCCCCGGGAATGCGGGCATTCCGGGCGCGAGGACGTCGCGCCGCAGGCCATCCGCGGCCAGGGCCTGGAGGAGGCGGGCGCAGGTCAGGCACGGGTCGACCGTGTCGCCCTTGGCAAACAGGCTGCCGCCGTCGGCGCCGATCTGGATCGCCCCCGGGCCGAGCTGGTCGAGCGCCTCCCGGAGCGGATCGCCGGCGAGCGTGCCGGCGGCTACCCCGAGCTCCCGCTCGACCATGCCGAGGTAGCCGGAGAGCGCGTTCGCGACGGAGCACACGCCGGGCGGGATGTGATCGGCGGGCCATCCGTTGTGGGCGAGGGCGTCGATCCACGCGAGGTAGAACCCGGTGAACGTGCCGTATTTCGGCGCGCAGATGCCGATCCCGCGCGCATCGATCCACACCTCGCCGCGCGCGGGGCCATCGAGCGGAACGACCGCCGCGTACCCGCAGCCGAGGTGGCAGATCGGCAGCGCGTGCGCGTACGCGGTGACGCCGGGCGGCGGCGTGAGCACGTAGCGGAGCGCCTTGTCGATGGGGAACCAGCCGTAGCCGGGGCCGGCGCCGCCGCTCGCGATCTCCGTGACGAACACGCGCATGTCGTCCGGAAGATCCTCGGGCGCCGTGGCGAGCGGCGGTGCGAGCACGTAGTGGTGCTCGGCCGCGCCGAAGCGAGTGACGCCGCGATCACTCGCCGCCAGCGCGCCGACGGCCTCGCGGATCGTGGCGGCGAGCTCACTCACCGATCACCGAGACGGTGACCGTGCGGTCGTGCGGGCTCGTGCGGTGCTCCCACAGGTAGAGACCTTGCCATGTCCCGAGCGCGAGGCGGCGGCAGGCGATCGGTATCCCGATCGAGGTCTGGGTCAGCACGCTACGGACGTGGGCGGGCATGTCGTCGTCGCCCTCCGCGGTGTGCTCGAACAGGCGGTCGCCATCGGGCACCAGCCGGGCCATGAAGGCATCGAGGTCGCGTCGCACGTCGGGATCGGCGTTCTCGCTGACGATCAGCGAGGCGCTGGTGTGCGCGATCCACACCGTGGCGAGCCCTTCGCGCGCGCCGCTCGCGCTGACCACACCGCGCACGAGCTGCGTGATGTCGTAGGTGCCGCGGCCGCGGGTGGCCACGGTCAATTCTCCTCGATGAATCATGATGTTGCGTGGCAGGCCCCGTCGGTCGTGTCAAGCGTTGTACCCTCCTGCCGCGGTGATCAAGCGGGGCCTTCGCTACGTCGACGAGCTGTCCGAGGCGTTCCGTGCCCAGCTCGCTCTCGCGTACTCCGCGAAGGATCTCCTCGGCTACGGCCTGCGCCAGCGCCTGAAGGAGGGCTACACCGCGAAGGACTTCCGCGCGGACCTGCTCGCGGCGCTCGTGGTCGGCGTGGTCTCGCTGCCGTTGTCGATGGCGCTCGCGATCGCCTGCGACGTTCCTCCGCAGCATGGCCTCTACACCGCGATCATCGCGGGCGTGCTGTGCGCGCTGCTCGGCGGCTCGCGGTTCCAGGTCACCGGGCCGACCGCGGCCTTCGTCGTCATCCTCGTTCCGATCGTCCACAAGTACGGGCTCTCCGGCTTGCTCGTCGCCGGCATGATGGCGGGCGTGATGCTCCTCGCGATGGGGCTCGCACGGCTCGGGAGGTGGGTGCAGTTCGTGCCGCATCCCGTGACCACCGGCTTCACCGCCGGCATCGCCCTCGTCATCGCGCTGCTCCAGCTCAAGGACGTGATGGGGGTGCGGCTGCCGCGCACCGACGGAACGTTCGAGTACGTCGGCGCGCTGATCGATGCGGCGTCCGGGGTGAACTGGTGGGACGTGGGCATCGCGGGCGTGACGATCGCGATGCTGCTGATCCTGCCGAAGCTGGTCAAACGAGTCCCTGCACCGATCATCGCGCTGGTCGCGATCTCGGTGATCGTCGTGGTGTTCGATCACTTCGTCCCCGGCTTTCACGCGACCACGATCGGCTCGCGGTTCTCGACCACCGTCGGCGGCGAGGTGGTGCGCGGCATCCCGCCCCTGCCTCCCTTGCCGCTGATTCCGTGGCACCTCGAGGGCGCCGGCGCCTCTCTCAGCTACGCGATGATCCGCGAGCTGCTGCCCGCCGCGTTCGCGATCGCGATGCTCGGTGCGATCGAGGCGCTGACCTCGGCGACCGTCGCGGATGGCATGAGCGGCACAAAGCACGATCCGAACTCGGAGCTGATCGCGCTCGGCATCGCGAACATCGTCGTCCCGTTCTTCGGCGGCATCGCGGCCACCGGCGCGCTCGCCCGCACCGCGACGAACATCCACGCGGGTGCGCGCTCGCCGGTCGCCGCGGCCCTCCAGGCGGTGGTCGTCCTGGCGGCGACGATCGCGCTCGCGCCGCTCGTGTCGTACCTGCCGATCGCCGCGCTCGCGGGCCTGGTGATCGTCGTCGCGCGGAACATCTCGGAGGCCCGGCACTTCGTTCGCCTCGTGCGGATCGCTCCGCGTGCCGACGTGATGGTGATGCTGACCTGCTTCGGCCTGACGGTCGCGTTCGACATGGTGATCGCCGTGACCGTCGGCGTGGTGCTCGCGGCGCTCCTGTTCATGCGACGGATGGCCGTGCTGACGCGGGCCAATCTCCAGACGACGACGGAGACCAAGGTGGAGGTTCCGGCGGGCGTCCGCGTCTACGAGCTCGCCGGGCCGCTGTTCTTCGGCGCGGCGAAGACCGCCATGGAGCAGCTGCACGTCGCCGGCGGGCAGGACCACACGATGATCCTCGTGATGGAGCACGTGCCCACCATGGACTCGACCGGACTGGTCGCGCTCGAGTCCGTGCTCGATCGGCTCTATCGTTCGAAGATCCAGGTCATCTTTGCCGGCCTGACCCCCGAGGTCGCGGATCTCCTCGGCCGCGCGGGCATCAAGCGCGATCCGGGCCGGCTCGCGTACGCGCCGGACGTGGAGACCGCCGTCTCGATGGCGATCGTCCACGCGGCCCGGATCGAGCGCGCGCTCGACAAGCCGGCCGCGGCGCCGGCCTCCGCTATGGTGTGAGGCCGTCGTCGCCGGCGATGCCGATGAAGTAGATCGCGGCCGCGGCCACCGCGAGCGCGACCACGGCGATCAGGATCGGCACCCAGATCGGCCACTTCTCGGTCAGGAGACTCTCGTCGGGCACGGGCACGCGCTCGGCCGGCGGCGCGCGCGTGGCGAGCCCGATCTCGAGGCCATCGAGCGACGGCAGCGGCACGCGCTCGAGCGCCGCGAGCGCCCACGCTGCCGACGGTGTGCGGTCATCCGGCGCCTTGGTCAGCATCTTCGTGACCAGCGCCTGGAGCTCCGGCGGCAGCGACTTGACGTGCTGCGAGAGCAGGGGCGGCGCCTCGTAGATGTGCATCGCCATGGTCTCGCCGCCGCCCTCGGCGACGAACGGCGGCCGCCCGGCGAGCAGCTCGAACAGGATGCAGCCGACGGCGTAGAGGTCCGCGCGCGCATCGATCTCCATGCCGCCCTTGCACTGCTCGGGCGCCATGTACGCGGGCGTGCCGAGGATCGCTCCGCCCTTGGTCTTCGCCTTCGGGGCCACCTGGTCGCCGATCAGCTTCGCGATGCCGAAGTCGAGCACCTTGACGCGGATGCCGCCGGGCGCCGCGGTATCGCGTGTCAGGAAGATGTTGTCGGGCTTGAGATCGCGATGGACCACGCCGGTGACGTGCGCGGCGTTGAGCGCGGCGAGTAGCTGTCTGACGATCTCCACGGCCACGCTCGGATCGAGCCGGCCGTATCGCCCGAGGAAGGTGGTCAGGTCCTCGCCGCGCAGCAGCTCCATCGCGATGAAGGCCTGATCATCCGGAAGCCGGCCGTAGTCGAACACCTCGGTGATGCCGGCGTGCTTGATCGCGCTGGCCGCTCTCGCTTCGGTGAAGAACCGATCGACGACCACGGGGTCGCGCGTGAACTGCGGCAGCAGCACCTTCACCGCCGCCGGGCTGCCTAGCACGACGTGCTCGGCGCGATACACGATCCCCATACCGCCTTCGCCGATCTGGTCGAGGATCTTGTACTTCCCGACGACGCGGCCGATCACGGAGTCCCTATCGTAGCACCTCAGCGCAACCCACGGCCGGGCGCGCGAAGCGTTGCGCAGGTTACATCGCCGGCGGCCCGGCCTCGAGGATGGCCGCCCCCGAGGCATCGGAACACACGAGGATCGCGAACCGCTCGACCTGGTCGAGGTCGGTGGTGGACAGGGTCGCGTAGTCGAACGCACCGCGCAGGTCGGTGTAGCCGTCCTTGTAGAACGCGATCGCGCCGTCGTGCTTGCGCGCATAGACCTTCACGTAGGTCGCGGGCAGCGCGTGCTGATCGGAGGCACGCGCGACGCGGACCTGACCGACCTGGTTCGCCACCGTCGTCGCGAGGTCGTTCGCGTAGTGGACCTTCGCCTTGCGCTGCCCGGCGGCGACGGCCTCGACGACGACGTTCTTGCCACGCAGCGATGTGGGCCACGGCAGGCGGTGCTCGACGGGCGGCTTGTCGAGGGTCTCGCGATGCCCCGGCTCGATGAACGAGAACCGCGAGACGTCGCTCTGGACGAACGGCTGACGCGAGAACAACAGCTCGATGTCCATCTCGAAGAACCGCAGCTCGAGCGACCCGAGGTGCTGGCTGCGGATGACCACGCCTTCGCGGTCGAGCGCGATCTCGAACGTCGGTTGCTTTGCAGCGAGGTCCGCGTGCTGCTGCTCGCGGCTGCGCGGGTCGACGATCGCGGGTCCCGCGCCAGCGACCTCGTCGAGCATCGCGAGGAGGGCGCCGAACCGGTGGCGCCAGCGATCCACCGGATGATCGCGCCACGGCGCTGCGAGCGCGCGCGCCGCCTTGACGTCGCCGGCGATGCACGCGGCGTACGCGGCGAGGTAGTCGTGCTGCATGCGATCCGCGATCGCGGCACGATCCACGCGCGCGAGCGCGGTCGCCGCGGCCTCGACGCGATCCTGCGCGAGGAAGTACGTCGCCGCCGCGAGGAGATCCTCCGGCGTCGGTCGCGGCCGGTGCTGCACCAGATCGAGGAACCGGGTGTACTGCGCCGACAGCCCATCGTTCAGGATCTTGACCTTGTTGCCGAGGCGATGCGCGCGCGCGTTGATCAGCGGCGAGAGCTCGAGGTGCTCGTAGGTGCCGAG
>JAYVLW010000614.1:0-9670 GCA_043759315.1 Myxococcales bacterium | reverse complement strand
AGTAAGTTCCCACTGAAAGTGCGAACAGCAGCTGACGTTTGATAGTCGCGTTTCCGCAATCACCACTTGTGCACTTCCGGATATCCATTGCGGCGTTCTGAAGCGCCCGGGAATAGACCTCCTTGCGTTCGGAACACGATTCGTCCCAGGTCACAGAAAATGATGACGGAAACCACTCCTTACTCTCGTTGGGCGTTGAATCCGCACCATCAGGATCCACGAAATACAACGGGTTGCCCCGTGCGAGCAGGTACTCCTCAGGATTGAGCCGCCCTCGTTGGTCCGCTGGGTCTGGCTGGATGAATGCTCCCGCTATCGGGTCGTAGGATCTCCACTGGTTGAGGGCGATTGGCGGCCGAATCCACGTGCCGCTGGTGCCGCTCGCGAATGCTTCGGTGCCAATGTTCTGGTGCACGACGCCCTGATCGTCGTAGGCGATCTCCATGGTGTCGAGGATGACCTGCCCGGGGAGCCCGAACGGAACGAACATCTCGATCTGGCTCCCGACGATCGTCCTGTGGCCGTTCGCGTCCCAGCGGGCCTGCCACGCGGTGCCACCGTTCTGATCGATCAGGCGATAGATCAGCCCGCGCTCGTCGGAGACTGCCCAGAACCGCTTGGTCGAGATTCCGATCGTCCGCGTCGCTGCCACGAGCTGGTTGCCGAGGTAGTGGTAGTGCCAGGTCGCGCTGTTGTAGCCACCGTGAGTACAACCCCACGTGCCAGCACCTCGGCACGCGGGCATGGTGATCTTCACCGCGATCAAGCGATCCGCGTCGTCCCAGAACAGCTCGTAGGAATCGCGCGGAAGGCCGAAGATGTTCGTTGCATAGTCGAGGGTCGACATGGTCACCGGGCGACCGCGCTCGTCGTAGCGCATCGTGATCGCGTACGCGGTGTTCGCCGGCGTGAAGCCCGAGACCGTCCCGAGCTGGCCGTTCGGCAGGTAGCTGTAGTCGCGCCGGCTGCGGCTCGGATCGAAGGAGTCGTACTCGAAGGACCGACGACCGAGCCCATCGTAGCCGAGGACGAGCGAGCTCCCGGTGCGTGTCACGCCCTGGTTCCGGCTCGAGCCCGCGCTGTACGAAGGGTACTCTTTCGCCGGACTCACGTACGACGCGTTCTCCGTGCGCATGAACGAGCTCAGGCGCGTGTCCACCGGCGCGGACGCCGATGCACCATCGTTGAACGCGTGCAGCGCCGCGAGTCGGGGCGAGGTCTCGACGCAGTCCGCGCTCGTCGGATTCGTCGTGCCAACGCCGCGCGCCTCGCAGGTCAGGCGAAGCAACGCGTCGTAGCCGTAGTAGCGAGACGCTGCCACGTCCGCCAGGTCGGTCCGCGTCGAGATCGCGCTCGCCGCGGTGCGCCCGAAGGTCTGGTTCATCAGCGAGATGCCGAAACCGATCGGCCCGGAGGTCCACTCCAGACCCCAGGTCTGGTTCGACAGCAGGTAGTCCGTCCGATACGAAGCCCCGTACATCAGCGTTCGGATGGTGGTCCCGGAAGCCTGCGTCACCGGGGTCACCGCGTTGGAGAGTGGACCGAACGGAAGGAACGAGGTCGAGGTCAAGATCGGCAGCGGCGTGGGCGCCGACGTCCCGACCGTGGCGACCGCGCCGCTCGTGGTGCTGTACGTGTAGCTCGTCCCGTAGGCAGAGTTGAGCGGCGAGCGATACTGACGCAGCTTGCCGGAGGGCCAGTACGTGTAGTCCATGATCGCGGGCGTCCCGATCGTGGATCCGGTCACCGTGGCGTAGGCGACCCGCGACAACTGACCGAGGCTGTCGTAGTCGTACCAGCGGCCTCGCTTCACCGTCTGAAAATTCCCGCACTGGAGAACCTCACGCGCGAGGGTCAGCCGCCCGAGCGCGTTCGTGCACGCGAAGCCGGTCGGCACGTCGGGCGCCACGCAGCTATCGTACTTGAACTCGTCGTCCTGGATCCCCACACCCGCGTTGCCCAGCTGGGCGCAGTCGATGGGATGCTCCGTGTCGCGGTCGACGGCCAGCGTTCGCCCGAGAGAATCGTAGGCATAGGCGTCGGTGCGCACCGACGCCGTCCCGGTGCCGATCCGCTTCTTGACCATCCGGCCACCCACGTCATATTCGTAGCGCGTCGCCGCCGGGGAACCCGGGGCTCCACTCTCGGGGACTGTGGTCTCGACCAGCTGCGAGAAATCGTCGTAGATGAATGTCGTCGTCGATGCCGCCGCGCCGTTCAGGCCGCGGGTGAGCGTCGTCGGACGCGCCGACAGCGTGCTGCTGTAGCCCAGCGTGAACGTCTGCTTGTTCCCGCCGCCCAGGTAGCGCAGGAACAAGGTAGTTCGAGCGAACGCGTCCACCGTGGTATCGGTTTGCCATGAACCTGCGCTCGGCGCACCTGGCGCGCTCGTGCCGGTCTGGATCACGTCGGTGTAGGACAGCGCAAACGGCGTCGCCGAGTCGAGCGTGCTCGCCGTGGTGAGCCGCCGGTCGCGGTCATACGTGAAGCCACTGTAGGTGTAGGCAACCACACCGTTCAGCTGGCGCGTGATCGACTGCAGACGATCCGGGTCTCCGTTCATGTAGGTCCGCAGCTCGACCTCGCCCGACGATACGTTGACCGGCACCGTTCCACAGGCATCGGTCGAGGCCGCGCGCCGCATCTTCGTCACGACGCCAAGGAAACCGGTGGCATCGCTGTATTCGTACGTCGTGCAGATGAGGTCCGCGTCCGTCACCGAGCGAACTGTCCCGTCCGTGTTCAACTTCACGGTCGTGGTCGACGACAGGGCTCCGCCGGTGTGGGCCACGGTCCACGTCAGCCGGTCCGTGGATGGCGTCAGGACGAGGTTGTCGCCGTTCGGGTATGTCAGTCGGTGGGCGACCCCGAACAGGTCATACTCGGAGTACGTCGTCGTCAGCGCCGTGCTTGCGCTCGAGGTCCCGACGTACTGGGTCACCTGCGAGACGCGACCATAGTTGTCCGGGAATGACGCGTTGAAGGTCGTGTAGTAGGCGGTCGATGTCTTGTCGAGATATGTGCTGTCCGTCAGTGGTCCGTTGACATCGAGGACACGACCATACGCGTCGTACGTCCGCGTCGTCGTGTGCGTCTCCGGATGCGCGACGCCCGCGATGTCGCGCGTCATGCCGACGGTGACGCTGCTCGTGGGCAGCCGGGTCGTCGGATCGAGGTTCTGAGTCTCGACGACGCTGCCGGAGAGCACGCTCGCGGTAGTCTTCGTGACCGCCGAGCTGGAGTAGGAAACGCCGACAACCTGCGCGGTCGGCGGCCCCCCACAGGGAGCTGCCTCCGAATCATCGTCGTTTCTGACCAGGCAGGTGATCCGGCCCGATGTGTCGTAGGTGTAGGTTGTCCTCACGGCGGCGGCGTCCTTCGAGTCATGAGGAGCGCCGGTAGCCGTGTACGCCCGCGTGAACGACTCGGAGCTCCCATTCACCGCTCCAGGTGGAGTGCCGACAGGCGCAGATCCGGTCCCCAGAATCGTCGTCGTATCATGCGTCTTGCCCGTCGCGACGTAGCATCGCCCCGCGGATGCCAGGCACTGGAAGCCAGAAGAACACGCCCCTCCGGTCCCGCATGCTCCCCCGTCTTGCTTCATGTCGAACTGGGTCGTCCCCGATGTCGTGTATTCGTAGCCATACTCGCGACCTACGCCCCGGCTGTGAACGCCGACCGCCGTGCCGTTGAAGACACCATAGTCGTCGTGCTCGACAGCCAGCTCATTGGCCGTGATTCCGGTCTGGATCTGTGGGGTCGAGAACACAGATCCCTTCGGAACGATGACATCCGTGAGCAGAGATCCGCAATGCGTACATCCCGTCGACGGATCGAGGCCGGTGTACAGAAACCGATAGTACGTGGACGCACCGACGGGAGCGACGCGATCGAGAATCCGGTTCTTGCTGTCCATCTGGACGTCGACGACCGGTCGGTAGCCGCCGCCCGGGCTCGCCTGGTACGAGACCGTCTGGACCGACCTGGATGACGGCCGCGTCTGGTAGATCTCGGTTCGGTACGCGAACGACAGACTGCGTCCCAGTGAGTCAACGACCGTGGAGATAGTTCCCGAGCTCGTCCAGCTGACGGTGAGCCCGTACCGGCCGTTGAGATCCGTCAGGTTCGAGGTCAGGACAGCGTGGCGACGGAGCCTGCCCATCTTCCGGGTGGCGGTTCCGCTGTACGGCCGGAACGTGTACTCCTCGAACGACCAGATCTTGCGCGGCTCCGTGTCGTCGGTCGTGCGAACGACCCATCGGCCCAGGCCGTCGGGCGGGTTTGCGCCGCGATCGAGCAGCAGATATTTCCCACCGTAGCTGGTCCACGAACCGGCACTGTTGGTGAACGTCACCGTTCCGTTCTGACGTACCCAGGTGATCTTGTTCGACGGGAGGTTGAACACGTCGATCAGCAGGCGATCGGAGTAGTTGTCGAGCCACCCCTTGCCGATGAAGTGCGTTGCCTCGTCGGAGTGGTGAATCGTCGGTTCGGCGTCCTGAACGCCCCCGACCAGCGAGGTGCTGGCCTGCGAGCGTGAGACGGCCGAGTTGTAGATGATCCGGTAGCCGAAGAAGATGTCGTCGGGCGCCGGCTCCTCGAACAGCGTGAGCAGGTTCGACTGCACGCGCCCGGAGGAGAATCGGACCGGGAATGCGTCGGAATCATCCGCCGAGCAGTGCTGCTCGTCATCCCCGCAACCCGGATCTACAGGCGCGGCTCCTGGCGGCGGCCGCGTTCCGGAGCATCCCGGTGGACCACCTGTCGCCGGATAGCTCGGCTCACACGAGTACTGCGCTGGGACAATGGCGTCGTCGGAGATCTGCTTCACGGCGGCGTCGCAACCGGAGCCGGCACCCTGAGGATCGCACTCGCAGCATGCTGCTAGCCCGAGTCCGCCAAACTCGCTCGACGAACCCTGGAACGCATCGGTGGCACAGGAGTAGCCAGCCAGGCGGATCTGATAGAGGGGGCAGGACCCGGTTCCAAAGTAGCCCCAACCGGGGCCAGGTGATCCGGTGGTTGGAACCGCCCACGAATAGCAACCGAAGTTGTTCGAAGGTGCCGGGAACGGCGGGAGATCGACGCGTTGATGGCGCTTGTAGTTCTGGGCTTCCGCCGACGGCGACGCCATCATCGACATCGCCATCAACGCGATCAGCAGCGCCATTCCAAGCCGACAACTCCTCGCGGATCCGCTGCGGGTGCTCGCACTCACGGTGTCCCACCCATCGGTGCGACCATGCGGGCCGGCGGCCTGCCGAACCCGAGATCCACTGGGTCGACGCCCGGCGGGCTGCGCAGCGCCGACTGTTGCTCGGCAGCCGCCGCGGCGCTGAGCTCCCCGGGCGTGAGCGTCAGCGGCGCGTTCTTCGGCCCGGTGTGATCGTCCGGGACACCGGGGCCAGCGACCGTCGGCGTTCCGGCGGCGCAGGCGGGCAAGGTGCCTCGCTGATCGATCGGCGTCTTGTTGCAGACCGGCGGCGCAGCCGCGACGGCCTTCGTTTCACTGCTTGTCTCCGGCTCGGAGTCGCTGCACGTGGCCGTGGCGACGAGCAGGCCGGCCAGGCAAAACCCTCGCACAATTCCCCGATCCAACTGCATCGTGCCCCCTGAATGTCGGTCCCGCCACCGTCGCCGCTGCTACCAACTCCGTGGATATCACCACCCGTCTTCCGACCACAACCACGTTGCAGCGCACGAGGGTCGTGCCTGCCGCAAAACGCTACAGGCTCCCGTGCCAGGTTGTGGAGCCTTCACTCGATGGCGCCGCGCGAGCGGCGCGGCGCAGGTAGTCAGCCACGCAGCCGCTACTGCACGATCTCCACACCGCGCGCGGCGAGCTTCTTCATCGCCGCGGTGCCGGCCGCATCGAGCTTCGCGCCGACGAGGCCGAGCGTGCGCAGGTGCGAGAGCCCGACGAGCGGAGTGATGTCGCGCACCTCGGTCGCCGAGACATCGAGCGTCACGAGCGTGGTGCGCTGCGCGATGGTCGCGAGCGCGGCGTCGCCGAGCTCGAGGCCCGTGAGCGTGAGCGTCCGCAGATGCGGCCATGCGGAGAGGTCGGCAATCCCGGCGCGCATGCGGGTGTCTCCGAGGGTCAGCTCGTCGAGCTGCGAGAAGCTGCGCAGGACGGGCAGCCCCTGCTCGGAGACCTGCGAGTTTGCGAGGTGGAGGGTGTGCAGCTCGCGCAGTGGCGCGAGACCGACGAGGGTGACGTCGTCGGCGCCGGTGTTGGCGAGATACAGGCGCTCGAGCTCGGTCAACGTACCGAGCGTGGCAAGCCCGCCGCTGCTCGCGGTCGCCTGGGTCAGCACGAGCGTTCGCAGACCGGACATCTTCGTGATCCGGCCGATCGTGACGTCACCGACCTGGGTCTCACCGAGGCCGAGCGCCTCGAGCTTCGGTAGCTGATCGAGGATGACGAGGCCCGCGTCGGTGATCTTCGTCTTCGAGACATAGAGCTCGACGAGCGCGGCGCTGGGCGTGACGCGGAGCGCGGCGTCACCGACCGCGGTGCTGTCGAGGCGAAGGACGCGCATGTTCGGCATCGCGAGCAGCGCGGAGGCGCTCGCGTCGTCGACGGGAGTCTGGGCGAGATCGACCTCTTCGAGTTGCGTGCGGCGCGCGATCGCCTGGATCGTCGGAAGCGTGATCGGCGTGCCGGCGACGCGCAGCTTGCGCAGGCCGGGGAGCGCCGCGAGCTGCTGCACGAGGCGATCGTGGACGCGGGCGCCGGAGAGACCAACCTCGGTGAGTCGCGGCGCGGTCGCGAGCCAGGCGAGATCCGCGTCGGTCGGCTTGTAGGTCTGGAGCGTCGAGACATCGAACCGCGTCAGCCCTGGTGCAAAGCCACCGAGCGTGGCGATCTCCTTGCCGACGAAGGTCGAGTCGAGGAACACCTCGAACAGCGGCAGCGGCCGCAGCGCCGCCACCGTGCGCGCGCCGATCTTCGTGCCACCGAGGTCGATGATCGCGAGCGTGCGCAGCGCTCCGAGCTGCGCGCCGCCCGCGTCGGTGATCAGCGTCCCCGACAGGTTGAGCGCGTGCAGATCCGCGAGGCTCGCGATGCCCGTCATGCTCCTGTCGGTGATCGAGCAGTCCTCGAGATCGAGGACGTGGAGCCCCGCGAGCGCCGGCTTCGCGGCCAGCGCCGCGACCGCCGCATCGTCGATCGGCGTGCGCGCGAGGTACAGGCGCTCGAGCGGCGCATCGATCGCGGCGAGCGCCGCGGCGCCGACTGCCGTGTCGTCCAGGATCAACGCGGTGAGCTCGGGCAGCTCCACGAGCTCGCCGAGCCACGCCTCGACCGGCTGGCCCTGGAGGGAGAGGCCCGGCACGTGCTCGTCCCGCACGGCCTTGACGGTCTTCGCGAACGTTCCCCGGTCGAGCGTGCGCGTGGGCTCCACGAACCAGGGCTGGGTCGGCGGCGTGGCCGGCGGCGCTCCGGGGAGCTCGCCGATCTGCCGGGTGCCATCGGGCGTCCAAACCATCACGCGCATCGGCACGGGCCACGGCGACTCGGGCGGCCTCGCAGCCTCGGCCGAGGGCGGCGCGGGCCGGGATGGCCCGATCACGGGGGCGGGCCTGGGAGGCGCACAGGCAACGAGGACGGTGGCAACGGCGAGGGCGCGCATCACGAGGGAGACAACGTTCTCACCGTTCCGGTTGCGCCGGGTGCACGGCCTGACCGGCTCGGCGAGGCCTTGGCCGATGCGGCGCTCGATCTCGGCGATCCAACGGTCGTGATCCGAGAGCCGATCTTCATTCGCCGACTTGTGGCCGATCGCAACCTTCACACGCGCGCAAGCATCACGAGTTGCTGCGCCAGATCTCGCAAGTGGTTTCGACCACCTCGAACCGCGCACCCATCATCTCGAATCCGCTGTGCAGTGTGGCGTTGGTGGCGTCGAGGCGTGGCATGTCGGCCGCGAAGCACGCGGCCGCCCGTGAGATCGGCTAGTTGCGATGGCCGGATCACGCGCCGCGGACGGCCGCCACGAACGCCGCGAGCTTGTCGGGATCCTTCACGCCGGGACCGACCTCCACGCCGGTCGCCACGTCGACGGCGAACGGCGCGACCTGCGCGATCGCGGTGGCGACATTCGCGGGATCGAGGCCGCCGGCGAGCATGATCTGCTGGTGAGGGAACGCCGTGCGTGCCTTGCGCGCGAGCGCCCAGTCGAACGGCTTGCCCGCGCCGCCGCGGCTCGCCGACGGCGTGTCGAGGAGGATCATCTCGGTGCGCCACTGATCGAGGTTCGCGATGTCCTTGTCGGCGCCGGTCGGGATCGCCTTCCACACGGGCAACAGCGTGGCCTGCGCGACCGCCGCGAGGTCCTCCGGGTGCTCGTCACCGTGCAGCTGGATCGCATCGAGCTCCACGGTCGTCGTGACGGCGAGGATCTCGTCGAGGTCCGCATCGACGAACACGCCGACGAGCTTCGCCGCCCCCGAGGAGCGGGCGATGCCGGCGATCATCGGCGCGCGCTCGAGAGCGAGGTAGCGCTTCGATTTCGGCCAGAAGTTGAGGCCGATGTAGTCCACGCCGGCCGCCGCGACCCGGGCCGCATCGTCGGGCAGCGTGACGCCGCAGATCTTGATCTTCGTCATGGCATGCCGCGGAGCGCGCGCAGGGCCGCCGCCGGATCGGGCGCGCGCATCAGCTGCTCGCCGACCAGCACCGCGTGCGCGCCCACCGCGCCGAGCAGCTGGACGTCGGCAGCGGTCCGGATCCCGCTCTCGGCGACGAGCACTACGTCGGGCGGCAGCATCGGGGCGACGACGGAGGTCAGCGACATGTCGATCGAGAAGGTCTTGAGGTCCCGGTGATTGACGCCGAGCAGCTCCGTTCCCGCGGCGAGCGCGACCTCCGCCTCGCGCACGGTGTGCACCTCGACCAGCGCATCGAGCTGGTACGCGCGCGCCGCGGCGAGCAGCTCCGCGAGCTGCGCCGGCGACAGCGCGGCGACGATGAGGAGGATCGCATCGGCGCCCGCGACCCGCGCCTCGGCGACCTGGTACGGATCGATCAGGAAGTCCTTGCGCAGCAGCGGCAGCGCGACGCGATCGCGCACGCGCCGGAGGAACCCGAGCTCGCCGTCGAAGTAGTCGCGATCGGTGAGCACCGAGATCGCCGAGGCACCGGCCTCCGCATACGCCGCGGCGATCACCGCCGGATCCGCGCCCGCCCGGATCGCACCCGCGGACGGTGACGCACGCTTGATCTCCGCGAGCACGTGGACCGGGGTCCCCGGTGCGCGGGTCAGGGCCGCCGTGAACCCACGGAGCGGACCGGCGGTGCTCGCGAGCGCATCGAGCTGCGCGAGCGTGACGGCCTGCTTCGCCGCGGCCACCTCGTCGCGCTTGGTCGCGAGGATGGTGTCGAGGATGGTCACTCGAGCCCCTCGAAGTCGCACGCCCGCAGCAGGTCCAGGTCCGATAGATCCGCACCTGGAGTGGCGTTGCTCGCCAGCGCCCACTTGTGGAGCACGAGCCGCGCGGCGCCATCCCGCGCGACCGTAGAGGCACGGACGTACTGATCGGGGAGACGCGAGAGATCGAGGGTCCCGGTCTCGAGGAGCTCGAGACCGAGCGCCGCGGTCATCGCCGCCGCGCGGAGCACCGCCTCGTAGCGCTCGCCGTGGCCGACTTGCACGCCCGCGAGCAC
>JAYVLW010000613.1:0-9557 GCA_043759315.1 Myxococcales bacterium | reverse complement strand
ACGGATCGCCGTAGGGGTAGACCGTGTTCAGGGAGCCCTCGCATGCCGCCTGCCAGCGCGGGGCGCTGCACAGCACCTTGCCGGCGGCGGCGCACGCGGCCTGCGCGCTGGTCCACGTCACGTTGCGCCACGGCTTCACGCTCGGCTTCGAGCACGCACGGGCGCTCGAGGTGTTCGTCGTCGCGGCATCGGGCCGCGAGGCCTCGTAGGTGTCGATGTAGAAGTCGTTGGCGCCGACCACGACGTGCGTCATCGCGTCGATCACGCGGTTCGGGCCGACCGTGTTGTCGACGATGCCGTCGCAGTCGTTGTCCTTGTCGTCACACAGCTCCGCGCCCGGCGTGGCCCCCGGCGCGGTGATCACGCACACCGCCGGGTTGTCGAGGTTCGTCATGTCGCACCGGAACGTGCCGCTGCCCTGGCACTCGCCGATGCCGCTATCCGCGCAGGAGTTGCCGAGGTTCGGCTGGCCCTCGTCGACGGCGCCGTCGCAGTCGTTGTCCTTCGTATCGCACCGGGTCTCGGTGACGACCGCACCGGTCATCGGATCGGTCTGCACCGCGCCCGGGTACGTGCAGCGCCAGCCCAGCGTGCCCATGCACACGGCGGTCGGGCCCGGCGAGCCGCACTCGCCGCCGCTCTTGCAGATGTTCGGCGGCGTCCCGAGGTTGTCGTCGGCCACGCCGCTGCAGTCGTCGTCGAGCCCGTTGCAGATCTCGTTGCCGGTGATGATGCAGAACCCGGCCTCGCAGCCGTTCGAGGTCATGCCATCGTTGTTATGCCAGCCCGGCTCGCACGCGACGATCGTGCACGCGCTGTTCGAGCAGCCCTCGAACGCGTGCGGGAGGTTACACACCATGCCGCAGCCGCCGCAGTTCTGCGGATCGCCGTTCATCGTGTTGTAGCCGTTATGCGGCTGACCATCGCAGTCCTGGTCGAGATCCGCCGCATCGCACTGCTCGAACGCCGGGAACACGGAGCCCTGGCACACGATCGTGCCGCCGATGCACTGGCGCGTGCCGAGGGTGCACTCGCCGGTGTTGCCCTGCAGGGGACCATCGACGCCCGCAACGCACGGCCCCGGGCTCAGGCTCTCGTCGAAGTTCCCGTCACAATCGTCGTCGCGGTTGTTGCACGACTCGGTCTGCCCACCCACGGTGCCGACCGCACCCTGGCACTCGACTACATGCGTGGTGACGTTGCAGTGGAACGTGCCCGCGACGCACTCACCGACGTCCGTGCCGCAGCGGGCACCGCCACCCGGATCGCCCTCGTCCTGGAGGCCGTTACAGTCGTTGTCCTTACCGTCGCACTGCTCCGGCATCGGCGGCTTGCTGCACACGACCGCGCCGGCCGTGCAGATGTTGATGCCGCCGGCGCACTCGCCGACCGCGGGGCCGGGCACGCCGCCGATGTCGGCGCACGGCTGGCCGACAGGCGCGGGCAGCGAGCCCTCGTCGACGTTGCCGTCGCAGTCATCGTCGAGCTTGTTGCAGACCTCGGGGCCGGTCATCACGCACGGGCTCGCGTCGGGTGCGTCGATCGCGTCGTCGCCGCCGTCGAGCGCATCGCCACCGGTTCCACCGTCACCGCCGGTGGCGCAGTTCAGGCAGTAGTCGTTGACGTTGCACGACATCGTCAGCGCCGCGCCGGCCGCGAACGCCGCGACGAGGAGACGGCGGATCACGAGCGACCTCCCGTGCGCCGTCGGCGCAGGAGCAGCGCGGCGAGCCCGAGCAGCAGGCCTGCATCACCGCCCGTGTTACAGCCACCACCACCGCCTGTCGTCACGCGCTCCTCCATGCCCGCATCGGGCAGGAAGCTCGCCGGGTCGTAGCACGTGCCGCCCTTGCACACGTCGCCCGGATCGGGGCACACGACGCCGAACACCTTGCAGGGGTCGGGCTCGCACATGCCGCCGTTGTTGGGGTTGCAGTACTGGCCGTTCTGACACGTCACGAACTGGCATGGGTTGTCGACACACTGGCCGGTGTCGTCGTGGCAGACCTGACCGAACGGACACTGCTTGCCGCATGGATCCGTCTGGCACGTACCGAGGCGGCAGCGCTGGCCGGTCGGGCACTCCACACCTCCGCAGCTGCCGTAGCACTGGTTGTTGACGCAGTACTGATCCGGACCGCACGTCACGCCCGCGCAGGGGTTATCGACGCACTGACCGACACCGTTGCCGTCGACGATGCAGTTCTGCGTCGCCGAGCACCGCTCGGGGAACGTGGTGCAGTCGTTCGGCCTGCACTCGCCCGTCGCATCCACGCAGACCTGCGAGGTGCCGCAGTTCTTCTGGCTGCACGACGACACGCACAGGTGCGCGTTCGCCTGGTTCGGATCCTCGATGCACTCCTGCTTGACGCCGGGCACCGTCGGGCAGGTCACGCCGAAGCACGGATCGGCGACGCAGAAATCGTTCGGCATCATGCCCTTGCACTTCTTCCCGAGCGGGCACGGGAACTCACCCGGGCTGCAGTGGAAGGCGCACTGGCACGACGTGCACGCCGCACCTGCGGGGCACAGCGTGCCTTCATCGACCTGACCGTTGCAGTTGTCGTCCTGGCAGTTGCATGTCTCCTGTGCCGTGGGCATGCCCTGGCAGATCCGCGCGCCGTTCTGGCAGGACTCGCGCGCGTTGCACTGTCCGGCCGACGTGCACGGGCAGTCATCCGCGTTGCCCGGGATGTTGTCGGCGCCATCGGGGTCGGCGCACGCCCAGTCCTCGTCGATGTTGCCGTCGCAGTCATCGTCGTTGCCATCGCACGTGTCGTCGTTGGGTGCCTGCGTGGCGTTGCACACCTGCATCCCGTTCTGGCAGATCAGCGCGCCCACGCCGCAGTTGGTCGAGCAATCCGCGGGCACGCACGTGCCCATGTTCGGCATGTTCATCGGGTTGTCGCAGGTCGGCGTCATCGGCGTCGCCGCGCACTGCGTGTTGGTGGTGCAGGTCACCGGAGGCGTCTCGTCGATCCGACCGTCGCAGTCGTTATCAAGCCCGTCGCAGATCTCGATCTGCGGCGTGACCTCGCCTGTGCACGAACCGAACACGCCCCCGCCGTTGAGCGGGCACGTGCGCGTCCCCGGGTGGCAGATGCACTTTCCCGGCATCGCCGCGTTGAGGTTCTCGCACCCCGTGTTCGTCACGTGGTCGGCGCCCGGATTGTTCAGCGGATCGAGCGCGGGGAACCCGCCGTTGAGGTTCGAGCAGTCGCGGGTGAAGCCGTCCGCGTTGCCATCGCAGTCGTCATCGAGCCCGTTACACGTCTCGGTCGTCGGCGTCGTTGCAGTGCACGCCCCATAGCAGCAGTTCACGCCGCTGCACGTGCTGCTCGGATTGCAGCCCGCCGTGAACGTGCAGTGCCGCACGCCCTGGCACACGCCGGTGCCGCACGGGACGTCGGTGTCCTCGTCGGTGGTGCCATCGCAGTCGTCGTCCTCGCCGTCGCACTGCTCGGCGCCCTGGACCACGCACACGCAGCCGCCGAGGCCCTCGTCGATCTTCGCGTCGCAGTCGTCGTCGAGCATGTTGCAGATCTCGGTGCACGGCCCGAGGTCGTTGCCGTTGCCGTCGACGAGCCGGTTGCTCGCGTTGCACGTCACGTTCGGCGCCGTGCACACGAGCCCCTGGCCGTTCGCCGCGCAGGCGAGCACCCCGTTCCGGAAGCACGCGCCGTTCTTGTTGTTGTCGCAGGGCAGGCCCTTGCCCGGAAAGTCCTCGTCGATCCGACCGTCGCAGTCGTCGTCGAGGCCGTTGCAGGTCTCGAACACGATCGATCCGGAGACGATCGTGGCGAGCGCGTTGGCGAGCGCGTTCTCGTCGCCGACGAGGAACGCCGATCCGGTACCGCCCGCGGCGGCGATCGCATTGAGCTGCGCGGTCTCCGACGGCAGCGTCGAGAACCCGACGACGTACGTGTTGATGCCCTTGGCGCGCAGCGACACCGCGGCCGCGACCGGATCGCCCTGGCAGCTCTCGGCGCCGTCGGTGAGGAGGATGACGCCATAGCTGCGACAGCCGCCCGTCGACGCCAGATCGCAGCCCTTGATCGGCGTCAGGTAGTCCTCGACAGCCTGGAGCGAGTTCGCGAGCGGCGTGGGGCCGGTGCCGCGGAGCTCGCAGTCACCACCGCCGGCGAAGTTGCAGTAGTTACCGGTCGTCTGCGTGTTGTTGAAGTTCGCCTCGCTGCCGTCCATCCACATGAGATACTGGTTGATGTCCTTGCCGAACCCGACGACCACGTCGGCGCCGCGCCGCGGTGGGCCGCAGTTCCCCGCGTAGTTGATGCACTCCTCGCCGGGTGAGTCCTTGAGCACCGCGATGTTGCCGCCGGTGCCGCCGTTGACGGTACACGCCGGTGTCGGCGCGGGGCCGGTGTTGTTGCCGGGGTTGTCGTAGCTGCAGCACAGCGCGTTGCACTCGAAGTTGTGCGCGAGCTGGCAGCTGCGATCGAGCGACTGGTCCTGGTGATAGCGCGCGAGCGAGAAGTCGATGTCGGGGTACGCCGAGATCACGTCGGTGAGCGCCGTCTTCGCCTTGAACAGGCGCGAGTCGTTCGCGAGGCCGTCCGCGTTCTGATCGCGGCCGAGGTGACCGAACGAGCCGTCGCCGAACGTCGGCACGCCGGGCAGCGTGCCGAGCATCGAGCCCGAGGTGTCGAGGATCATCGTGAACCTCGCGCGGCTATCGGTCACCGGGCCCTGGCAGGCGGGAACCTGCGGCGGGCACTGCTGGGGCACGCCGCCCATGCACGACGGCACCGAAGAGGTGCCGCAGCTGAGGACCGGAAAGCCTTCGTCGACGAGATCGTCGAAGTCGTTGTCGAAACCATCGCAGAACTCGCCGACGTACCCGCCGGAGATCTGGAGCTCGCCGACGCCGCCGCCCGCTTCACCTCGACACAGCGCGGAGACGCCACCGGCCGCACCGTTGACGCTGAACACGGCGCGGTCGTTGATGTTCGCGCTGAGACCGGAGAGCACCGAGACGATGCCGCCGCCGCCGCCACCGCCGCAGTCATCGGCGGTGGTGCCCTGCTGGAATGGCGCCACGCACTCGCCCGTGGGATCCGTCGCGATGCCCTGGGTGTCGCCGCCGAGGCCGCCGGCCGCGGTGACGAGCGCGGTCGCGCCGATCGTGACGTTGTCGCCGACCACGAGGATCGTGCCTCCGGCGCCGCCACCGCCGGAGTCGTTGCCGATGCCACAGCCGCGCTTGCCGTTCGCATCGAGCGTGCCGTTGATCGTGACGAGGCCAGTGCCGGCGTTGAGTCCGGCGAGCACGATCCGGCCACCGCCGCCGCCACCGACCATCAGGCCCGTCGCGGTTCCGCCCGCGCCTGGATCGGTGCCGTCACCGTCGAGACAGCCCTTGTCCCCGCCGGACTGACCGAACTCGGGCTGGTAGATCGAGTGGTAGAACAGCGAGCCCGCCACCGTGGGCAGCCCGTCGTTCGTGCTGCACGAGGTCGGCGTTGCGACCGAGCACGCCGCGATCACCTGCGCCGCGTTGTACGAGACCGTGACGCCGAGGCCGCCCTGCGCGACCGGCGAGCTGCAGTCCTCCTCGTAGCCCGCGGGGAAGCCGGGCGGGTTGTCCTTCGTGCCGCGGCCGCCGCCGCCGAAGTGCGCGCCGCCGCCGCCGGAGTCTCGCACCGAACAACCACCGCGACCGCCGACGCTCGCGATCGCGTACGTACCCGTGTACGCCTGCGCGACGCCACCGGGATGGCGGTACTGCAGCGTGGTCGCGGACGGCACCGCGGTGATCGTGAACCGGCCGTTGTTCGCCGCGGTGGTCGCGCCGGAGATCGTGAGCGTGCGGCCGATCAACGCCGACGTGAAACCGCCGGCGGCGTCGGTCAGGGTGACCACGTTCGCCGCGAACGCGAACGCATCGCCGGTGCCGCGCAGGATGTCGGGGCCGGTGCCGTTGCCGCACAGCTTGGTCTGGTAGCCGGAGCCGCGCGCGACGATCTTCGACGTCGCGTCGATCGAGATCGTGCTCGCACGCAGCTCGAGGTTGCCCGTGGTGACGTGGTTGATACCGTCGAACGGATTGACCTGGATCGTGCTGTTGACCAGCGTGATCGAGGTGAACGTGAACACGCCCGACATCTGGCACGTCGTGTTCGTGAGGCTGAGGTTCGGGCCCACGGTCGGGCATGGCGCGGCAGCCGCCTGAGCAGCGAACGCACCGAGGGCCACCATCGCGACCCGCAATCGGCGAAGCATCCCCCATCATAGAGGAGTGGGAGCGTGATCTCCAAGTCTGGTCGGGTAGCCGCAAGGTAGTCAGCGCGGGACCTGCCGTCCGGAAATCGGACGTGAAATCGAGTGCTTCGTGATGTCGGACCCCTCTGCTAGGGTCCCCCTGATGTTGGCTACCGGAGCGCGGGAGAGCGGAGACGGGCACGCCGTGCTGACGCGCGCCCTCGCCACGTTCGGCCACACCTCCATGCGGCCCGGTCAGGCGGAGGTGATCGCGGACATCTTCGCGGGGCGCCAGGTCATCGCCGTGATGCCCACCGGCGCCGGCAAATCGCTGTGCTATCAGCTCCCGGCGGTCGTGCTCGCCGAGCGAGGTGGGATCACCCTCGTCGTGTCGCCGCTGATCGCCCTGATGAAGGATCAGGTCGATGTGCTCAACGCGCGTGGCGTCCCCGCGGTCGCGCTGACCTCGGCGTCGGGCGCGGACGAGAAGGGCCAGATCCTCGATGGCATCCGCGCCGGCATGTACACGCTCGTGTACGTCGCCCCCGAGCGGTTCCGCAGCCCGCGCTTCATCGAGGTCCTCCAGGCGATCGCGCCGAACATCGCGCTGATCGCGATCGACGAGGCCCACTGCATCAGCGAGTGGGGCCACGACTTCCGCCCGGACTATCGCCGGCTCGGCGAGCTGGTGAAGAACCTCGGCGCGCCGCGGATCGCCGCGTTCACGGCCACCGCCACCCCCGAGGTGCGCGTCGATATCGCCACCCAGCTCGGATTCGCGACGCCGGTCCTCCATGTCCGCGGCTTCGATCGCCCGAACCTGACCTACTCGGTCGCCAAGGCCGGCGGGCCCGACAACAAGGTCGAGCAGATGATCGAGCTGGTACGCACGCGTGATGGCGGCGTCGCGCTCGTCTATGCGGCCACCCGCAAGAACGCCGAGAAGTACGCCGCGGATCTGAAGACGGCGGGCATGCGCGCGCGCGTGTATCACGCGGGCCTCGAGGGCGGCGTACGCGAGCGCGCGCAGGACACGTTCATGGCCGGCGAGCTCGATGTCATCGTCGCGACCAACGCGTTCGGCATGGGCGTCGACAAGAGCGACATCCGCCTCGTCGTTCACGCGGACATCCCGCGCAGCCCCGAGGCGTACTACCAGGAGGCCGGCCGCGGCGGTCGAGACGGCAAGCCCACGCGCTGCGTGCTGCTGTTCAACCACGGCGACATCCGGCTCCAGGACTTCCTGATCGACGCCTCCTATCCCTCCGCCGAGATCCTGCGCGGCATGTGGAAGCTCGTCCGCGACAAGCCCGAGCTCGGCGTGCTGACGCCGTACGAGGACGAGCTCGAGGCGCGGCTCAAGAAGCACCTCGGCGCGCTCACGGGGGTCGACGAGAAGCAGCTGTCGAACGCCACCATCGGCGCGGCCCTTCGCCTGCTCGAGCGCCACGGCATGCTCGGCCGCGACGACGAACGGATCGTCGCCACCCGCCCCGCGCCCGGGATGTTCCAGCCGCTCGATGTCGAGAGCCTTCGCCGCCGCGCCGAGGTCGAGCGCCGCAAGCTGCGCACGATGGTCGAGTACGCGTACTACCCGCGGTGTCGCCGCCAGTTCGTCCTCGAGTACTTCGGCGATCAGGATTGGGCGTCGCGCGATCGCACCTGCGGCGCCTGCGACAACTGCGAAGCCGTGGCCCATGGCGGCACCACGGGACTCGCGGACTCCGAGGTCACGGCGATCCAGAAGCTGCTGCTCCTCGTCGGTGCGCTCAACGGCCGCTACGGCCGTACACGGGTCGCGAAGCTGGCGCTCGGCACCGACGAAGATCCGCGGTTCGAGGAGATGCCGGAGCGCGGCTGCCTGCGCGGCTGGCCGGAGCGCCAGATCCTGGATCTCCTGCGCGCCCTCGAAGGCGCCGGCCTGATCGAGGCGTCGCGCGGCGAGTACCCCACGATCTCCACCACGCGTCGCGGCGACCAGGTCGGCATCGGGCGCGTCGACGCGCGGGACCTCGGCATCCAGATGCCGACCGTCACCAAGCGCTCGCGTTCGCGCGCGCCGGCGAAGAAGTTCCGGCCGCGCTGAGCGTCGTCTTGCTTGCAGACCTGCATGCGCACAATCTATGCGCATGCGCCAACCACGCCGGAAGTCGGCTCGACCTGGTCCGAAGCGCACGATGCCCGCACGTACGCGAAAAGTTCCCACCAACCTCTCCGCGCTGACCTCGTGGAGCGCGCGCGAGCACTGAAGCTCAACGTCTCGGACGTCGTGGAGTCGGCTCTAGAGAAGGTGATCCTCGAAGGCGAACAGGCTCGCTGGCTGTCGGAGAACGAGGCGGCGATCGACTACTACAACTCGTTCATCGAGAACCACGGCCTGTTCTCGGATGCGTACCGGACACCGAGCCCGTCACGCGCCTGACGCCGCAGGTCACGATCCGCAACGAAGACTACGTCGTGCTCGTCCCTCAACTCGCTGCGATTCCGCGCACCGAGCTCGGGGCGATCGTCGGATCGCTCGCCGCGCTTCGAGCGCCGCTGGTCGCCGCGCTCGACCTTCTGGTTACCGGAAGCTAGTCCGCTTCGCCGCCTCGCGCGAGCGCGCGATGTCGTGCTCGTTTGACGGCGACGGTCTGCATGACCTCGTCGAGCGTCACCGGCAGAAGATTTGCCGAGATGTTGATCGGGCTACCGGTCAGCCTCACGTTCGCGGCGTGAAGCTTCCTGCTCAGAAATCCCCCACGCGCAGTATATTTCTTGGGGTCGGCGACCTCGATCGTCACGAACTCTTGTCCGGCGATCGAGTTGATCTTCACGTTCGTGACGTCGGCCCAAGCGATTCGACCCACGGCGGCGGCGCTTGAGTGATCGACGATCCCGTCACCATCCACGATCAAGCCCGGGCGGGGATCGAACAGCTTCCGAACAAGGTAGATGGCACACGCTCCGAAGAACCCGATGCTGGCGAGACTGACCACCTTCACGATCCGCGGGTTGACCGCCGGCTGAGTCTCCGCGACCGACCATAGCCAGCCCCCGACGACCACGAACACCATGGCGCCGATCGCCATCGCGATGAGATTGTGCTTCTTCAACGGAATCACCACATCCGGCGCCTCGTGAGTCATCGGTCAACCATACCGCCACGGTACCTCCGGTGAAGGGGCTTGCTGCTGGGCACCTCGTGGAAGTCGATTCGCCCGTACATCAACCAACCCTGACTCAGCAGCCAGGTCCTCGGCTCCCACACGATCATCGGCTCGTACGCCGCCGGCGCCGACCACGTGAAGCTCGGGTCCGCGAACACCTTCCATCCCCGGAACGCGATTCCCGACGAG
>JAYVLW010000612.1:0-3070 GCA_043759315.1 Myxococcales bacterium | reverse complement strand
CGATCTCTCACTACCCGTAACCACGCGAAAATTCATTGACTGTTACGTGACCATATACATAACGTATGGCCATTCATGGCGGCCGATGGAGTGTTCGTGGATCTGCGGCGGTTGGCCGACTGGTTCTCGACGAGCCCGCAGCGCGGCTCCCTCCACATCGAGCGGACGGTCCAGCGCCTCGGGACGACTGCGATCCCCCTCCTGGGCCGCGAGCTGCGGAGCCCCGATCGCCGCCGTCGTGATGCCGCGCGAGCGGCCCTCGCCGCACTCGCGGATGATCTCGTCACGCGCGGCCGCGTGATCGCCGAGCTTCGCGCGGCCACCACGGATGCGAGCAGCGACGAGGTCAAGGTCAACGCCCTCGGCCTCCTCGCGGAGCTTGGCGAGAAAGCGGCGGCGGTGTTCGCGGATCCTACCGAGATCCAGCGCCGTTCCGCGATCGCGCTGGCCGCGCAGCTCTCGACGGACGCCGATGTCGCGAGTGCAGCGGACCTCATGGTGTGCACGCTCGCCGACGATGATATCGCGCAGATGCTCGACGTGATGAGCGAGGCCGAGCCGGCCGCCGCGCAGCGCCTCGGCGCCGAGCTCGCCGTGCGCATGGATCTAGCCGCCGACGCGCGCGAGCGATTCGCCACCGTGATCGAGAACAAGATCGCCCCCGCAGCGCGCACCACGGTGCAGGAGCGTCGCCGCGCGCGGCCCACGCACGTCGCGGTGCTCGTCGATGCATCCGCGCGGCTGGTCGTGGTCGCGAGCAAGAAGATCGCGGGCGAGCGTCGCTGGCGCCGCTGGGCCGTGCTGATCGGTCCGTCGGGCCGCATCGACGACTGCCTCCACGAGGAGGACGCCACCGAGGCGAGCGATGCCGCACCGCTGATCGCGAACCTCGTCGCTGACGGTTATCGCGTCGCGAGCACCGAGGTCGAGCACGCGCGCACCGTCGTCATCGCCGCCGCACGCCTCACCGCGCGCCCGATCGATCGCGCGACCGGCCTGCCGTCCGCGTACTACCTCGGCCGCGATCTTCTCGAGCTCGGCGCGGCCCACGTCGGCGAGCGCGCCGCCCCCCCGCCCACGCTCGTCGCGCGCGCGATCGAGCAGACCGCCGAGTCGCTCGCAAATGGCGACCACGCGAAGGCGCAGGCGTTGCTCGCGCTCTGCGATCCCGCGAACCCGGAGATCGCCGCCGCCACCGCGGCGCTCTACCTCGCCGCCAGGCCGCCGCGCGCCACCGACGCGGTGGCCGCCCTCGAGCGCGCGCTCGCCGTCGAGCCCGAGTGGCCGCTGCACCACTGGAACCTCGCCGCCGCGCTGCACGTGCTCGGTGATACCAGCGGCTGCTTCCACGCGCTGCGCCGCTTCGTCGCCACCAGCGCCGCACCGAGCGGCCTCTACGCCGATCCCGATCAGCCGGCGCGGATCGGCGCCGCCCATCGGCTGATGGCCGATCTCGAGCGCATCGCGCGCCTCACCGGCCGCTCGCTCCGCCGCCGCCGCAGCAAGAAAGCTCGCTGACCACCGCGTTCGTCCCGCGGGCGCGCAGCAGTTCGCTGCGCGAGCTCCCGTGCTACTTGCGCGGCGCGAGCGCGTAGATCAGCGTGATCCGCGTGTTGCCCGGGCTGCCGCGCTTCGGCAGCTTCCAGCCCTTTGCATGCTCGCTCGCGCAGCCCGCGACCGAGGAGAGATCCGCGAGGCCCGCCTTCGGGTCCGAGGCCACGCCCTTGATCGCGCCGGTCTGATCCGACTCGAGCGTCAGCGTGAGCCGGCCACCGAGCTTGGGGTTCGCAGCGAGCGCGGCCTCGTAGCAGGCCTGGATCTCCTGGTTGTGCCGCTCGAGCAGCGGCCCGATGCGGGTCTTGTCGTGGGTGCCCGTCCCCGCCTTCGTGCCCTTCAGCGTGGCCTCGAGGATCGCCTGGTTCTTCGCGGCCTCGTTGCGGCGCCCCTCGTCCATGATGATCTGGACGGTCGCGGCGTAGAGGTCGTGCGCCGGCTGGTAGTAGCGGACGTCGTTCGACGTGGCGTACAGGCTGTGGAACACGGCGCCCATGCCGAACGCGCCGACGATGATGTCCTGCTTGTCCTTCTCGGTGCACTTGGCGCCACACGGCGGCAGCGCCTTGATCGCCTGCTGCGCGAACGTCGCCGCGGTCACGGGATCGTCGAGACGAACGGTGAAGTCCGCCTGCTGGAACCGGAGCACCGGGGTCTCGTTCGGCAGCACCGTCGCGCCGCCGATCTTGAACGCGCCCTCGATCGCGGCGACCGCGTCGGTCCAGCGGCCGGCGAACTGGTAGCTCTGCAGGCCCAGCTTCGCGAGCACCTCGAACTGCTGGCGCGGCTGCTTCGCCTGGAACAGCGCGTACATCTTCGGCGTGGTCTCCGCGAGGGAGATGTTCGAGCGACCGGCAAACAGGTACACGTCGCGCGACAGCGCCTCGAACGTCGGGCTCCCCTTGTCCCAACCCTCGGCGGCCGCGACGATCGCGGTCCACGCACCCGCATCGTCGGCCGCGCGCCACTTCGCCCACGCGGACACGTAGGCGAGCTCCGGCTGCTTCGCCGACATCGGCTCGTCCTTGATCACCGCGAGCGCATCGGCGTTCTTCGACTGCTTGAGCAGCGAGTACGCCCACCACGCGCGGTTGTACGGTGCGTCCTTGTCCTTGGGCGCCTTGTTGACGAGCGCCGACCACGCCTTCTCCGACGCCACGTAGTCCTCCAGCAGCAGCTCGTAGCTGCCGAGCAGGCGGAGCGTGATCTCGTCGACCTTGTCCTTCGAGATCAGCGCCGCGTCGCGCAGCGCCTGGCGCGCCTCGGTCCACAGCGCCTTCTCGTTGTCCTTGTCGGTCTTCGACTTCTGGTAGAGCAGCGTCGCGAGGATCGCGGCCTGCGCTTCCTTCTGGACCGGGTCCTTGGTGGACGTGAATACGGTGCGCTGCTTCTCGATCGTCACGGCCTTCTTGGCGGCGACGATCGGCATGCCCGGACGACCGAGCGCCTCGGGCTCGAACACGACGCCCTTGACGTCGATCGGACCGACGTCGAACGTCACGTCGCCGGCGGCGGC
>JAYVLW010000611.1:0-2828 GCA_043759315.1 Myxococcales bacterium | reverse complement strand
GAACTCGGCGAGCCAGGTCTTCGCGGTGGTCTCCTGCCAGCCCCACTTCTCGCCGAGCACGTGGAACATGCCGCCGATCAGGCGCTCGTCCTTCGGCGGGTCCTGGAGGAGCTCCCACTTCACGTGGTGATTCGAATGGCGCAGCATGCGATCGAACAGGCCGATCGTGTCGGTGTGGAGGTCGCCGGTGCGCAGTGCGCTGACCGCGGCCGACAGGATCGCGCTGTCGGGTTCGAGGAGGTTCGCGCCGCCGGGCCGCGCGCGCGTGATCGCGGCGTCGGTGGCGGCGATGATCGCCGCGCGCGCCGCCGCGAGCTTGCGCCGGCCGGCCTCGGAGATCAGCGCGGCGCGGCCGACGAGGTGCGGGTCTTCGAGGAAGGCGACGAGGGCAGAGTCCGCGAGGGCCTTCGCGGTCGCGCGATCGAAGATCGGCGCCGGCGCGAGCGGCCGGTTCGCGCGCGCGAGGAGCGCGTGGGCGCGCGATCGGAGGTCAGGCTCGGCGAACCGGGTGAGCCACACGAGATCGTCGGGGTCGACGAGCTCGGGGAGGGCTTCGCAGATGCGCAGCGCGGTGCGGATGTTGCGCACGGTGTACTCGTGCGCGTAGTCGAGCTGCGTCAGCGCGCCGTGCACGAGTGGGCGCAGCTCGGCGAGCGCCGCGGCATCGGGTGACGTCCCGGCCGCGAGGAGGAGCGAGGCCTTCCGGGCGAGGGTCGGGGTCGGATCGCTGCGCCTGGTCGGTGCGTCGGCGAGGCGCTTGCGGGCCTGCTCGCGACGCGCGGGTGCGAGGACCGAGGCGAGGCGGCCGTACGCGAAGTGGAGGTCGGCGTTGGCCTCGGCGTCGTTCCGCTCCTCGATCGGGGCCAGCAGCGCGGCGAGAACGTCGTCGTCCACGTCGCGCGGCTCGGGTGCCATGGCGAGGCACGCGGCAAGCGCCTCGGCGGCGGGAGCACGAGCTTCGTCGTTGTGGTCGCCCGCGGCGCGCACGACCTTGGTCAGCGCGGGGATCGCGGCGGGATCGGAGATCGCGCCGAGGGCGGTCGCGACCTTGACGATGAAGTCCTCCTTGCCGATGGCATCGAGCGAGCTCGAGATCGTGGTGTCGTCGAGGATCTTGATCAGCTGCGGGACGCTGCCGCGATCCTTCAGGGCGCCGAGGATCTCGACGATCGCGCGACGGCGGTGCTCGTACTTCTCGGGCACATCGAGGACCGGGCGCAGCCGCGCCACGACGCGCGGATCGAGGAGCCCTGCCGCGGCGCGCGCGGCGAGCAGCTCGCCGGCATAACGCGTGATCTGGCGGCCGCCGTCCTCGTCGCTATCGCCATCGTCGCTGCCATCGTCTTCGCTGTCCTCGTCGTCATCATCATCGTCGTCGCTATCGTCGTCGTCATCGTCGTCGTCATCATCGTCGCCCTCATCGGCGGCGTCGGCTTCCTCCTCGCCCGCCTCCGGATCCTCGTCGGCGGTTTCGGCTTCGTCCTCGTCCTCGGGATGGACGGCGGCGGTCTCGGCGGTCACGCGGACCGCGTCGTCGGCGTCGTCGACCTGCTCGATGCTGGTCAGCGGTCGCGGAGGATCGGCATCGCCCTCCGCGCCGACGCCGGCGTCGACGACCGCACGCGTCCCGGTATCCTCGTCGTCTTCGGGCGACGCGATCTCTGCGCGGCCCTGGAACACGGTGGTCTCCGCACGACCGCGCCGGCGCGGGGGCGGCGGCGGTGAGGCGACCGCGGTCTCCGACGGCACGAACTTCGTCGTCTCCCCGGGGCGCTTGCGCCCGGTCGGTGGCGCAGGAGCTTCCTCGTCGTCGTCATCATCGTCGGCGAACACGGCATCGAACGCGTCGTCGAGGTCGTCGAGATCGTCGTCGTCGTCGTCCTCGTCGTCATCACCGGTCACGAGATCGATCGCGAGCTCGCGCAGCATCTGCGCGACCTCCTCCTTCGACCAGTCGGTCTGTCCGTCGATCCATGCATCGACGCCGGATTCCCCGCCGCGAGCGTGCACCGCGTTCAGCGGATTGCCGCCGAGCACGAACGGCTCGGAGGTATCGCCCATCAGGCCACCGTACTTCTGGGCCATGGTCGCGCCGGCGAACCGCGCGTGCACCACGGGCGTGACCTCGTGCAGTTTCGTGACGATCCACAACAGGTGATGCACCTGCTCCGCCGCGGAGCACGGCACCGCGAAGCGATCGACCCACAGGTGCGCCGCGTGGTGTTTCGTGTCGATGGTCACCGCCGCGTTGCGATAGCGCCCGCCGTACGGCGCGAGCCACAGCGCGTGGAAGCCGAGCAGCACGGTGCTCTCACCGGGCAGCCAGGCGCCCGCGAGCTTGAACGCGATGCCGAAGTCCTCCCAGTCGAGCTCGTCGAGGATCGCCGGGTAACCATCGACGGGAAACGGTACCTCGCCGGCCTGCGGCGGTGGGCCGTGCGACCACACGACGGCTGCGTCCTCGTCGTCCTCGTCGTCCTCGTCGTCGTCATCGTCGTCGAGGCCCTCGACCAGGATCTTCTGCGTCCCCGTGTGCTCGACGCCGGCCGGCGGCTCGCCCCAACCTTCGTCGCCATCCTGGATCTGGGTGAACTCGTCGGCGTCCTCGGCCGCGTCGCCATCGCCGTTGTCACCCGCGGCGTCGTCATCCTCGTTGACGTTCGGCAGCCCTGTTCCAGTCTGGAAGAACCACGCGGCCTCGACCGCAGACAGGCGCGCGAGCAGGGCCCGCTGCTCCTCGACGCCATCCTCGTCGTTCGCCGGTGCCCAGGGCATGCCCACGATCCGCATCGCCTCCTCGAGATCCTCCGGCAGCTCGGCGATGAACG
>JAYVLW010000610.1:0-3931 GCA_043759315.1 Myxococcales bacterium | reverse complement strand
CGCTTTGCTATGTGGTGATCACCTCATGAAAGTCGCGTTCACGCACAACCTTCGGTTGACCGACGTCCGGGAGACCGAAAAAGAAGCCGAGTACGACAGCGCCGAGACCGTGAGCGCGATCGCCGCGGCCATCGAGGCCGCCGGTCACGAGGTCGAGAAGGTGGAGGTCTCCGGACCTGCGTCGAACTTGCTCGAGAGACTCGAAGCGATCGATCCGGACATCATCTTCAACACCGCCGAGGGGCAGTCCGGGAGAATGCGCGAAGCGTTCTATCCCGCGCTGTTCGAGGAGCTCGGCGTTCCGTACACAGGCTCGGACGCGTACACGAACGCGCTCACGCTCGACAAGTGGCTGACGAAGCTGATCGTCCAGCGCGCGGGGATCGATTGCGCGCGCGGCATGCTCGTCACGGTGAGGAACTTCGACGAGGTCTCGCAGCGCGGCCTCGGGCTCGCGTTCCCGGTCATCGTCAAGCCGAACCACGAGGGCTCGAGCAAGGGCATCTACAACGGCGCGATCGGCTCGTCGGTCGTGCGCGAGCCGAAGGAGCTCGCGGCCGCGTTGAAGAGCGCGCTGCGCACGTATCCCGACGGCGTGCTCGTCGAAGAGTACATCGAGGGCCTGGATATCGCGCTCGGGTTCATCGAAGGCGTCGGTCACGACGACGGTCTGTTGACGCCGGTCGAGGTCGACCTGGGACGCTCGGGTCTCGACGGCAGCCCCGAGAAGGGCTTCAACATCTACGACTACCGACTGAAGAACGTCGAGCCCGGCAAGGTCACGTATCGGTGTCCCGCTAACATCCCGCGCGATGTCGCGGCGCGCCTGCGCTCGATCTCGCTCGAGGCGATCAAGGCGCTCGGGCTGCGCGACATGTGCCGCCTCGACTACCGCGTCACGGGCGAGGGCCGGATCTACCTGCTCGAGGCGAATGCACTGCCGCAGCTCGCGTCGCACAGCTCGCTGTTCGCGGCCACCGCGCAGGTCGGCCTGACCTACAACGCCACGATCGCGGCGATCCTCAACGCGGCGGCGCTGCGCTCCGGTCTCGCGACCGCATCGCAGCTCGGCGGGTTCGATTCGCGGCGCCAGCGGCGGGTCCAGCCGATCCGCGTCGGCTTCACGTACAACGTCAAGCGCACGCACGCGGGCGACGACGAGGCCGAGTGGGATCCGCCGGAGACCATCATCGCGATCGCGAACGCGCTCGCGCGCCAGGGTCACATCGTCGTGCACCTCGAGGCCACGCCGGATTTGCCGCGGGTGCTCGCGGAAGCCGATGTCGATCTGATCTTCAACATCGCGGAAGGTGTCGAGGGCCGCAACCGCGAGGCGCAGGTCCCTGCCCTGTGCGAGCTGCTCGGCATCCCGTACACCGGCTCGGACTCGGCCACGCTGGCCATCGCGCTCGACAAGGCGCTCGGCAAGAAGGTGCTGATGCAGCACGACATCCTCACGCCGAAGTTCCAGCTCATGGAGACCGCGCGCGAGCGATTGTCGGCGGACATGAAGTTCCCGCTGATCGTGAAGCCGAACGCCGAGGGCTCGTCCAAGGGCATCGACGCGAAGAACGTCGTCGACACCGAGGAAGAACTGCGCGCGGCGGTCAAGATCTGCGTCGAGAAGTACCGCCAGCCGGCGCTCGTCGAGGAGTACATCGCGGGCCGCGAGTTCACCGTGGGTCTCCTCGGGGACAAGCGGCCGCGCGTGCTGCCGCCGATGGAGATCAAGTTCAAGAAGAAGGACAACCTCCGCCCGGTCTACGACTACGGCGTCAAGCAGGAGTGGGAGGAGCACGTCTACTACGAGTGCCCCGCGAAGCTGACCGAGGCCGAGCAGAAGGCGATGGAGAAGATCGCGCGCGCCACGTTCTGGGCGCTCGATTGCCGCGACGTCGCGCGCGTGGACCTGCGGATGGACGCCGAGGGCCGCATCTACGTCCTCGAGGTCAACCCGCTGCCCGGCCTGACTCCGGACTACTCGGACCTCGTGTTGATCGCGAAGGCGATCGGCATGGAGTACGACCAGCTGATCGCCGAGATCATGGTCGGTGGGCTCCGCCGCATGCGCGAGAAGCGCCGCGAGGAGCGCGAGCTCGAGCGCGAGCGCGAGGCCGCGAACAACGCGAAGGGCCTGCTCGAGGTCGGCAAGCTCAGCGAGAAAGAGAAGGCCGAGAAGGCCGCGAAGCGGATGGCGAAGCTCGAGGCCACCAAGGCCAGCACCACCGCGAACGGCGCACCGGTCGAGCGCGAGGCGCCCGTCCGCGTGAAGCGCGAGCGCTCCGAGCCGGTCGGGCCGGCGCCGGCGCGAGCGACCACGGAGGCCGAAGCCCCCGAGGCTCCGCCCGTCACCAACCCGACGACGAACTGACCGCGCGCGTGCTTCCGGCGACGGCGGACCATCGCACCGTTCGCGACGACCGTGTACGAGCCGAAGGTGTGGCACGTGACGTTGCCGTGACCGAGAGGCTCGCGCCTGGCGCCCGACGCGGGACGCTCACAGCCCGCTGAACGTGTACCCGATCCGGGCATCGCCGTCGGGCGCGGTCATCTCGAACATCGTCCGCGGCGAGGTCTGGATCGTGTTCCCATCGGGGTCCAGAAGACTGATGTCCGCCTGGTACTTACCCGCCTGCGCGCGCAGGGTGAAATGTTGGGCGCACGGGACATCGTGACGCTCCACCAGCCCGGTGCCACGAATCCATGTCACCCGGATCGTCGGGAACGCGTCCTGACATCCGATCGGGGCGGGGATGAAGCCGCCTTCGAACGCGACCTCGACGTCGACGCGACCACCATCGACGACAAACTCCTCGCGGAGCTGGGCCTCGGTCCGAGGCATCGCGGGATCGTCGTTGGACAGCGCGAACTGCGTGGTCCTGTCGTAGAAGCCATCGACGCTGCTCGCGCTGGTGGTTGCTTCGTACTGCCCGAGTGAGAGCCAGATCGGACCGCTGGTGCCAGCGGCGCAGTCGCGCTCGTGTTCGTCGTAGAACCCGGTCTGGGCGTCACGCCCTCGGATCTCGACGAGGACCGTGCTCACCCCCGCGGGACATGGCTCGGCAGCTCCCGCGACGGTCGAGAACGCCCAATCGACGGTGACGTTGCCGCTCGGTTCACACCCCACCAGCGCGAGGATGGACGCAACCAAGGCTGCCCGTGCTTGCACGCGTCTAGAGTACATCAGCCCCCTGCGACAGACCTGGCAACCATCGTCCCGCAGCCAGCGTGTGCCGACGTCGGCGATCCGGCAAGAACGCGTCAAAAGTCTCTTTCCACCGTCCCGTCGCGTCGGTAAGACCGTGGCATGCGTAGCTCCCTGGTCTGTGGTGGTGTTGCCCTCGCGTTCATGATCGCGCCCGCGTCCGCGGCTCCGTCGGTCGATGGCCTGCTGTGCAAGCGCGCCTTGCCGAACTACGACAAGCCGGTCGTCGTGCTGGGCATCAAGGCCGAGGACACCGCCAGCATCACGAGCCCCGACGGCTCGCGCTCCGTCAAGGACGCCCCGGAGTCGGCGAAGGGCTTCCTGATCGTCGACACGAAGACCGGCAAGTCGAAGGCCTCGCACAACCGCGACCGCGCGTACGACTGCGACATGGCGATCAGCGAGGGCAAGGCCAACTCGGTGCGCTGGCTCGGCAACGACGTCGTGTTCGCGCAGGGCTGGTTCTGCGAGGAGTTCGCCGCGAAGCCACACCTCGTCAACGCGAAGACCGGCAAGTTCATCGGCTACCTGAAGCTCGACGTCTCCCCCGAGGCGGTCTACCACTTCGCCCCTCTCGAGGGCTCGTTGTGGGCGGCGGCGGTGTTCGAACACAACAGCGGCTGGAACGCCGTCGTCGTGATCGACACCAAGTCCGGAAAGATCAAGTCGACGAAGAAAGCCACGGCCGACGAGATCGCGAAGCTGCCCGACTGCTCTGCGAAGTAG
>JAYVLW010000609.1:0-13033 GCA_043759315.1 Myxococcales bacterium | reverse complement strand
GGGCTGAGCAGCAGGTGCGCCATGCGTCGGCCGCCGATCGCGTAGGGGCTGACCGCGCGGTTCGCGCCGGCGCGTTCGAGCTTGGGTACGGCGTTGCTGTCGACGGCCCGCGACACGATGAACAGGTTGGGTGACAGCAGCCGGGCCGACATCACGATGTAGAGGTTCGCCGCGTCGTTCGACGTGGTGACGATCAGGCCCCGGGCACGCGCGATACCCGCGGACCGCAGGACCTCGTCGTCGCTCGCGTCTCCCTTGATATGCAGCCAGCCGAGCTCGGCGGCGGCCGCGATGTTGTCGTCGGCCATGTCGATCACGACCACGCGCTTGCCGCTCGACTGGAGCTCGCGCGAGGCCTCGCGGCCAACCCGCCCGAACCCCGCGAGGACATAGTGGCCGGTCAGCGCGTCGATCTGCTCCTTCATCTTGCGTCTCCTGCGTGCGGCCTGGATCTCCCCACTCGACAACCAGTCGAGCGTGATCGTGAAGCTATAGAACGCGCTTCCGATCCCACCAGCGGCGACGATCATGGTCAGAACCCGGCCAGCGTCGTCGAGTGGCTTGACCTCTCCGAACCCGATGGTGGCGACGGTGGTGAACGTCATGAACAAGGCGTCGCTGAACGTGCCGCCCTTGTCGCGCCACAGCATCCAGTAGCCGAGCGTGCCGATGATGTGGGTGGCGATCAGCGCGAGCAACGGAATCGCGAGCCGCTGGCGAAGCAGCGCCCAGGCAGAGACCTCGCGCGGCACCATTGGCCCGAGCTTACGTCAGGTCGCGATCGCTTGCGTCGTCGATGCAGCGGCGCTTGTTGGGGGCCTCGCCTGGACCGAGGCCATCCTGCGGTAACTCCTCCATCGGCGTCGGGTCTCGCAAGAACTTGGCGCCGGCGTGCGACGGCTGCGCGGATCTGCCGTCTGATCCCAGGGAGTAGCGAATCACGCGGGGCTACTTGTCGCCGCGGTAGTGGACCTGCAGATCGAGCACCCGGACCGCGTTCCCGTGCCCCGGATCCATCACGGTCGCTTGCAGGCGCCCGTCCATGAACGTGGAGTAGTCGCACGCGGTCACCGTGAACGTTCCACTCGCAGTGCCGGTCTGGTGCTGCGTGAACTCGTGGTGGAAGGTCTGCATGGGAGCCGCACCGCCGGACTCGGACGCCGGTTGCTCGAAGAAGTCGACGCCCATTCCGGCGACGTTCGAGGCCTCGGTGATCGTGAGCGTGATCGGAAACGCCTGCGATCTGGCATTCTCGAAGTCGTGTCTGTCGGTGAAGTGAAGCCTCGCCTCCACCAGGAGCTTGCTCCCGCCATCGTCGAGGTAGCCCATCGCCCCGATGCCGCCGCCGAACGCGTATCCCTGCGCGGGATACGGATCAAAGCCGGCGAAATCGAGCGGCGTCGCTCCGTCGCGTTGAACCGTGCCGCGCCAGATCGGATCGTCACTCGCGTCATACGTGCAGGCATTCAGCGCGAGGAGCACGCAGAGAATCCTCATCGCCGGGCCTCCGTCGTGGTGCTCGGCGGCTTGGTCGCGAGCGGACCGAGCAGGATCGACCATCCGGCGACGAGCTCGGGTCCCCCGACGTTGATCGTGCCCTGCGAGCGGTAGCCGGTGTCGTCGCCCACGCTCGCCGGCAGGAAGAAGTACGCGGCGGAGATGAAGTACTGCGAGCGTGGTGCTCTCTCCGCGCTCCCGTAGAACGCGATGCCGGCACCCGCGCCCGCGCCGCTCACACCCTGCCTGCTGACCACCTCGGTGCCGAACGCGAGCGAGTGATAGCCGAGCACGATCGCGCCCTGCCCGAACGCGTCGAGGTGGAGCCCGGCCTTGCGCCACAGCTCGAGGGACACCCCCGCGCGCGGCTGGAACAGCACGTACTTCTCCTTCGGTCCGAGATCGATGCCCACGCGCGCATCCTCGAGCGACGGGCCAATCGACGCGCCGAGATCGAAGAGCACGCGGAGCGTGCGGCCGATCGCGATCGCCCCCCCGAGGCGCCCCGACCACGCGAGCGCCACCGACGAGTCCCACGCCGAGCTGATGCCGGTGGCGAGGCCGAGCCCGAGCCCGAGGGTGAGCGTCGGCGGGCGGCGCCCCGAGGGCGTGACCGGAGACGCCTTCTCGAGCTCGAAGGTCGGCGCGGCGGGATCTCCATACTCGAGAACAAGCTCGTGATCCCGCGAGGCGTCGGCATCGCGCTCGACATGAAGGAGGTGGCGACCGGCCGGTAGATCGAGCTCCAGGGGGAGCTCGCCACGCGGCTGCCCATCGACGACGAGGGTGGCGCCGGGCGGGAACGCGACCGTAACGTGGGATGGCCGGTCACGAAGCCGTTCGATCCGCGCCTCGACGGCGGCGCGATCGTCGGCGGTCGGTGAGTCGCGGAGATAGCGCTGCAGGAGCTCGGCGGCCCTGTGAAAGCGAGCGAGCTTCTCCTGTGCAGCCGCCATGTTGAACAGGACCGACGGATGCGGAGCGAGCTTGTACGCGCGCTCGTATTCGTCGAGAGCCGTCGTCCAGTCGCCGCGCACCTCCGCGGCGTGCGCCGCCTGAAAGTGGATCCTGGCGGTCTCGCGATCGTCCGCCCACGCGGCGGGAGCCGCGGCGAGGAGAACGCAACTGACTGGTAGCCACCGCAAGACGACGCTGGAATACCAGAACCCTTCGGGGCCGCACTCGGTCAATGAGCGCAATCGAGAAGACTCTCCACCTATCCGAGTCACCGCAAAGCGAAGCCAGGTCACGCTCGGGTTGCTGCGTCGAGTCATCGGATCCGCGGGCCGTGTGAGCGCCCCCGATGACTTCGTGCTTTACCCCCGCACCGGGTCCTCCTACAGTCCGCGGCGATGAGGGGGCCGCTCGTCGTGGTTTTGTCGCTCGCGCTCGGCGAAGCGCACGCCGGCGGCTTCTACGTTCCGGAGATCGGGTCGCGGGCCGCGAGCCTCGGCGTCGCGGTCACGGCCGACGTCGCGGATCCCTCCGCGACGTTTCACAACCCGGCCGGGCTCGCCCACGCCGCCGGTCTGCAGATCGAGCTCGCCGCCGATCTGTTCTTCCCGCACGTCACGTTCTTTCGCCGGCCGCTCACCGATCCGAACACCGGTGACAACCTCCACTTCGACGGCGTCAGCAACTCGAACAACGTGATCGCCGCGCCGTTCCTCGGTGCGAGCTATCGCGTCAGCGATCACCTCACCGCTGGCCTCGCCGTGTTCGCTCCGTTCGGCGCCACGCTCGAATATCCGGAGGATGGCTCGCAGCGCCAGATCGTCACCTCGATCGGCCTCAAGACGATCTTCATCAGCCCCGCCATCGGGATCCGGATGCCGAGCGGCTTCTCGATCGGCGTCGCCGCGAATCTGATCTACGGCGACCTCGTCCTCGAGCAGCGCAACGCGATCCCGTACGTCACCGGCGATCCCGAACAGTATCCGGACCCGCAGGGCTCGATCCAAGGCACGACGCGCGTGGAGGGCAGCGATCCGTTCAGCGTCGGCGCGACGGTCGGCGTTGGCTGGCGCGACGAGCGCATCGCCGTGGGCGCCAGCGTGATGACACCGGTGACGCTCCACCTCGAGGGCGATGCGCACGTGGAGAACTCCGGCATCGCGCCGCTCATCGACGCCAACAACAACACGCTGCAGGCGGCCGGCGCGCGCGAGGATCAGGTGCGCATGAGCCTGCCGCTGCCGCTCGTCGCGCGGTTCGGCATCGCGGTGCGGCCCGCGCCGCGCTGGCGCATCGAGGCCGACGTCAACTGGCAGCGCTGGTCGACCTCGAAGACGCTCGTGGTCGACTTCGTGCACGAGTACGAGCTGCTGCCCACCCCCGGCGCATATCTCTATGACGTCCGCGTGGAGAACCAGTGGCGCAACACGTTCACCGCGCGGCTCGGCGTCGAAGCGGAGCCGTTCGCCGCGCCGGTCACGCTGCGCGCGGGCGTACTGTGGGATCAGGCGCCCGTCGACGACCGTCACTTCAGCCTGCTCACGCCGGACTCCGACAAGCTCGGCGTCTCCGCCGGCGCCCGGTACTCCGTGCGCACGAGCAGCGGCCGTCTCGATCTCGATCTCGCGGCGATGCATCTGTTCCTGCAGGAGCGCGACATCGCGCCTGCAGCCAATGGTGATCCTGGTTCCGATGGCACCATTCTCAACAAACCGGCGCCGAGTTTCTTCCATGGCGTGACTCGTGCCGGGTTCGACTTGCTCACGATCGCCGTGGCGTGGAGGCACTGATATGCGAGCTCTGGCCGTCGCTCTGTTGCTTGTCGCTTGCAGTAACAAGGACCCCTTCTCCGGCGGGGCCGACGCGCCTCCTCGCGAGGATGGCGGCCTTACCGACGGGAGCTCCACGATCGATGCAGCGCCGCGCATGTGCTCGGCGAAGCCATCGCGCGTTGTCGTGCTCGGTGACAGCATCACCGCGTGCTCGGTGATCGGCGGTCCGCAGAACGCGGACTGCGTGTCCAAGAAGGTCGCCGACTACGTGATGGCGCAGTACGGCGCTACCACCTACGAGAACCACGCCGTCGGCGGCGCGAAGCTCGCGGACATCGCGGCCCAGCTCAACACCATCCAGCCTGCCGCGGGCCCCGCGCTCGTCATCATCTACATCGGCGGGAACGACCTCTCCCCGTCCATCTTCCAGTCGGATGCGCAGGCGATGGCCGCGTACCAGACGATCGAGCCGATGCTCGTTTCGGTCTACGACAGCGTGTTCACGAAGCTTTCGAACACCACGACGTTCCCGAATGGCGCCGTGCTGCTGATGAACACGCAGTACAACCCGTTCGACGACTGCACGGCATCGCCCTACAACCTGAGCGCGGCGAAGACACAGATCCTTCACACGTTCAACAACAAGGTGACCTCGATCGCCGGGGCGCATGGTGCCGCCGCGATCATCGTCAACCAGCATCAGCCGTTCCTCGGCCACGGCCACCACTACAACGTGGCGACCTGCCCGCACTACATGTCGGGCGCCGCGGCGTGGATGCAGGACACGATTCACGCGAACCCTGCCGGCAATGTCGGCCTCGCGGCAGTGATGAACGCGGGGACAGATCGCCTGTATCGCGACTGCATTCCGTAGAGGTCATCGCCGTAGGGTCGGGCGCGAACTGATTACGCGATCTGTGTACGCACTGGCTCGGTGATCGCGTCCGCGGCCTCCAGGAGGCGGTCGCCCCGTGGCCTGGATCTTGGTGGTGAGTCGGGAATGACCAAGCACCAGCAGCAAGCCGCAACCGAGCACGAGCAGGGTCACGAAGCGAATGCGAGCTCGCGAACGGCGCAGCAGCCAGCGACCGCAATGGTCCGGCAGATGCTTGCGAGCGGACACATGGACCCGAAGGCGATCGCCGCGATCATCGAAGCGCACCCTGGCGCGGCGAACGAGATCTTCGCGCAGCTGCATGCGATCGCTGGGAATGGGTTTGCGACCGAGGTCTCGTCCCTCGTCGTCGCGAAGGGGGGCCTCGGCGCGGCGCGCGACGTGGTCTCGTTCGACCAGTCGAGCGAGTACATGGAGTCGCGCGCCACCATCGACGCGCCCGCGGCGGAGGAGGCGCCAAAGAAGCACGGCGTCAACTGGGTCGCGAAGGCGAAGCAGTACAACCGCGACAACGATGCGTACGCTGCCACGTTCCGCGAGCTCACCGGCACCGCCTGTGTCGACGCGACGACGGGTGAGCTCGATCCGCGCAAGATCGCGCGCTGGCAGGTCGACCACGGCGTGCCGCCGGATGGTCGGATCGGCGATCAGACGATCAGCGCCGCGCTCGTCGCGTCGTAAGACCAGTTCGGCAGCGACGACCTCGATCCGCGAACGCGCAACTCGGCGGGGTTGGGCCGATGTGCGGCTGCTACTTGCAGGGCTTCGGGCTCGCGATCTCGGTTGCGACCTCGAACCACAACTTGCCGGTGTTCGCGCCCTGCTCGGTCGACACCACCGCGGCGATCCGGAAGCCCCGCTCGGCGTCGGGCACGAACACGACGTGGAAGATCTCGTCGTACTCACCGCCGCCTGGCCCGGCTACACAGGTGACCTGCTTCATCGGCACGGCCCCCGCCGGCGTCTCACCCATCTCGTCTGATCCGAAATCCGGGTCGTCCTTCGCAGCGAACTCGTTGAGGCAAGAGATCTGGTGAAGCTCGTCCGCCTTGCCTTTGGTCTCGGCGGCAACCATCGACTTGATGTATGCGGTCGCGCGGGCGTCGTTGCACGAGCGCTTCTTGATCTCAGGGCTCGGTTTGTCGCTGCCTCCCGGCATCGAGATCCTCTCGACGACGCCGCGCTTGGGATCGACGAACCGCTTGGCGGAGACCTTGCCGCTCGCGATCTCGCGCAGCAGATCTTCCACGATCACTTCGGGCTTCTCGTCGGGGGCGCCCAGCCCGGTCTTCTTGTCCTTGCGCCGCGCGGCCTCCTCCGCCGTCCCCGACCCGACGTCCGATCCAGGACCGGCATTCGAACCTGCCGCCGACCCGGCGCCCGATCCCGAACCAGCGTTCGCCGACCCGGCGCCCGATCCCGCACCATTCGAACCTGCCCCTCCGGGTGCCGCCGCCGATCCGATCGCCGATCCGGATCCGGTCGCGGATCCGGCGCTAGACCCTTCGGCGGTCTTCGCGGTGTCCTTCTTGCCGCAGCCGCCGAACGCCAACACGAGCATGCAGAGAAATCCGGTTCGAACCATGCGAGATCCGTAACACGGTCGGCGCGGCATTTCAGGATGGAACCGACCAGCTTCGGCGACCGTGCGTTCGGCGAGAGGTCGCGAGCCCTGCTGAAATTCGGGTTTGGATGGGCAGGGTTCGCGTTGCTCGCCCTACACTCGAAGCGTGTCGGCGTCGCGGACCCTAACGAACCACCCGGATCCAGATCCGCGAGGCGCCAGACCGTCCGCCTGGTATCTCGTGCGGGTGCTCGATTACGAGGCGCCACTTGTCGCCGGCTCGCGGCACTTACTCGATGGGCTCGACGAGATCCAGCTCGGCCGTGGCGATGCAGCGACCCAGATCCGCACCTCGAACGAGCTGCGCCTGGAGCTCGCCGATCAGCGAATGTCGAGCCGCCACGCACGACTCGTACGCCAGCTCGGCACCTGGGTGGTCGAGGATCTCGGATCTCGCAACGGGACCTTTGTCGATGGCGCTCGGCTCGAGCGTGCCGTGCTGCGAGATGGGACGTGGCTGGAGCTCGGGCGCACGAGCTTCATCGTGCGCCACATGGTCGAGGCTCGCGCGCTCGCCCCGGATCTCGACGCTGCCGCCCTCCCGGCCTCGTTGCCCGCGATCACGACCTGGTCGGGCGCGTTCGCCGCAGGCCTGGCCGATCTCGCACGCGTCGCCCCGACCCGGGTGCCGATCGTGCTTCGCGGCGCGACCGGCACTGGCAAGGAGGTGATCGCCCGTGCGATCCACGCCGCGAGTGGGCGTGGCGGGCCACTCGTTGCAGTGAACTGCGGAGCACTTCCCGACGAGCTGGTGGAGAGCGAGCTGTTCGGCTATCGCAAGGGAGCGTTCTCTGGAGCGCTCGAGGATCGCCCCGGGCTGGTGCGCAGCGCCGATGGCGGGACCCTGCTGCTCGACGAGATCGCGGATCTGCCACTCGCGACGCAGGCCGTGCTGCTCCGCGTCCTTCAACAACACGAGGTCTTGCCCCTCGGGGCTAGCCGTCCCATTCCAGTGGACTTGCGGGTGATCGCGGCGAGCCATCGCGATCTCGAGGCCGAGGTCTCGGCGGGGCGGTTTCGTGAAGATCTGCTGGCTCGGCTCGCCGGGTTGACTGCCGTGGTCCCGAGTGTGGCCGAGCGTCGTGAGGATCTCGGGATCCTGATCGCAGCGCTGCTCGGGCGCCTTCCCGATCCCGCATCGATCCGGTTCTCTGTGGACGCGGGGCGTGCGCTCGTTCGCTACGGGTGGCCACGGAACGTCCGCGAGCTCGAACAGGCGCTCGGCGCCGCGGTGGCGCTGGCGTCGAGCGGCATGATCGACCTCGCGCACCTGCCCGCCACGGTCGGCGATCACACGAGCACGCCAGCCGTTGATGCGCCGCTGTCTCCCGCCGACGCCGCCCGACGCGAACAGCTGCTTGGCCTGTTGACGACCCACAAGGGAAACATCGCCGCGGTCGCACGTGCGATGGGTGTGGCACGCATGCAGATCCACCGCTGGCTCGAGCGCTACGATCTGGACGTCACCGCCTACCGCTCTCCGTGATACGCCGTAACACGTGACGGATCGCCGGCACGGGCTGTAAGTCGCTGAACCTATTGGCGCTCGCGGGTCTTGGACATGGTCCGCAACATGTACTTAGCGACCTGCATGTCCAAGCTGCTGGGTTCCGCCATCGTTGTCGCTGCGTTCGCCACCCTGTCGCTCGCGCCAGGCGCGCTGAGAGCGGCGCCCGAGGCGAGCGAGGTCGAGCCGTCGAGCGAGAAGCTGTCGGGGGAGGCCTCGTCCAACGTGAGCTCGTTCGTCACCGGGACCGTGGAGCTCGAGGCCACCACCAAGCGAGGTGTCGTTGATCTCGCCACGCTCGAGCGAGCGCGAAACGCCATCACGCTAACGACAGACCAGATCCGGATGATGGACGACCAGCGCGGGATCTACACCAAGCTCCGGGCCAAGTACTTGCCGCGCCTGATGCAGGTCGAACTGGCCACCGCGAAGCTCCTCGGCTTCGACGCCGTCACGGCGTACGGCAACGGCGCACGGGTCGCCAAGGACAGCGTTCCACAAACGGCCAGAGAGATCGCCAGCAGTGGCCCGACCTGCACGGCGCCCAAAGGGATGCGCGAGCAAGGGCCCGCGTGGGCGGCGTTCTATCGGAGCTGTGTGACCAAGTGGGTAGGCGATCAAGTCCGCGCCAATCCGACCATCTTTCGCGTCTCGCTGGACACGTCCGACGGGATCGTCACGCTGTTCAAGCAGCTCGATCGATCCAGGTCCCAGATCGAGGACGCCGAGGACAACTACTACGCGATCGAGGTCCCTCCCCTGTCCCTCAACAAGACGGGCTGTGGCAGCCTCGATCTCTCCGTCCAGAGGATCGGAAAGCTGACCTGGGAAGTGTTCGGAACGATCGCTCCCAACGGGACGAAGCGGCCGTGCAAGTTCCCCAGGACGAACGTACCGAGCCAGATCGCGGGGGTCCTGAACGAGCAGGCCCGCACGACTGACGGCGACACGTTCACCTTGTTGTCGGGTCCCACGACCTCGACAGAGATGATCGAAGGTCGGCCCTACAAGGTCACGGGCTACGAGGTCCGCTGGTTCAGCAAGAAGATGTCGCTCGACAAGAACCCCTGCGATCCGAAGGATGACAAGGTGCTGTGCACGCTCGGGGGTTCCGGCAGCGGCACGGTGCAGCTGATCCACTCGGTTCAGGAGCTCGCATACACAGGAGCGCGATTCGACATCCGTGCAAAGAGCTCGACGCAGACCACGCGCTGCCGCTCGCTCGCCGAGAGCGCGGTGAAGCTCGCCGCCAAGGTATCCGAGGAGATCGGCGACCGTGACTCGAAGTTTCACCGCGACGCCAAGTCGGGCTACCGCTTCAAGCTGGAAGGTGAAGCCAAGCCGATCAGCCCGGCCGAGTTCGTCAAGCGTGCGACCGCGTTGGTCGAGCGCTATGGCAGCGCGACCCTGGCTGACGGCTGTGCGAAGTAGGCGTTCGCTGCGGTAAGCTCGCGGGCGGTGACCGCGACGACGCCGGCGACTGCGCGCGAGACGCCGACGAGCCGGACCTCCTTGGCCGACGATGCCTCGCCGTGGCCACGAGGCACCGCGATCGATCGCTACATCGTGATCGACGAGCTGGGCGCAGGCGGGATGGGGGTGGTGCTCGCCGCCTACGATCACGTGCTGGACCGCAAGGTCGCGCTCAAGCTGGTGACCCCGCGCCCGGACGCGCCCGATGCCACGGATCGGCACCAAGCGCTGCTGCTCGCCGAAGCCCAGGCGATGGCGAAGCTCAGCCACCCGGCGATCGTGGCGATTCATGACGTCGGGGAACACCGGGGGCGGGTGTTCATCGCGATGGAGTTTGTCGACGGGCGAACCCTGCGACGCTACATGGCAGAGCAGCCGACCTCGGTCACGACCAAGCTCGCGATGCTGCGCGAGATCGGTGCAGGGTTGGCCGCTGCCCACCGTGCGGGCATCGTGCATCGCGACTTCAAGCCCGACAACGTGTTGGTCGACGGCCACGGCCACGCCAAGATCGCGGACTTCGGGATCGCCAAGCACGTCGCCGGCCTGCTCTCGCCCTCGATCGATGACGCCGCGAGCGCGGGGACCCCCGGCTACATGGCACCCGAGCAGGCCACCGGACAACCGACGGATGCGCGCACCGATCAATACGCGTTCTGCATCACGGCGATGGAGATCCTGACCGGATCGCGCGGCGGCGGCGAACCGACGGTCCGATCGATCCCCGGCCGGATCGCACGTGCACTGCGGCGCGGTGCGAGCGCCGATCCAGCGGCCCGTTGGCCAACGATGGATGCCCTGCTTGCAGCGATCGCCCCGCGAACCCGGCGCTCGCTCGTCATCGTCGGCGGCCTTGCGATCGTCGGGACCATCGCGGTGCTCGTCGCGACCCGGCCCGCAGCCGCGCCCGAGCTCGATTGCGCGACGTTGGCAGAGCGGGCGACGGCGACGTGGTCGACCACCCAGAGCAACGCGCTGCGCGCCAACGGTGCGGAGGCAACACGGGTCGCCGCGATCGATGGACAGTTTTCGACCTGGCAAGCAGCATGGACGACCACCGCCGTCACGTCGTGCAAGGCGACGCGTGCCGGGACCCAAGCCGCGGCGCTCCACGCGATTCGCCAGCGTTGCCTCGATCTCGAGCTCGCACGCGTCGAAGGCGTTGCCCGCGATCTGGTCGGGAAGGATCCCGAACGCAGCGCCCTCGCAGCGACCATCGTGCCCGAGCTGCTGGCGCATCCAGGCTGCGATCGCGACGACGAGCTGCTGGGCTGGGCGCCGAGTCTGCCGGCTCCCGACCAGCAGTCCGAGTTGATCGCTACCCAGGCCGAGGTCATCCGAGCGGCGGCGATCTCGGAGGCCGGGGACTTCGCGCGGGCAACGACGTTGTTCGCACCGTTGCTGGCTCGTGTCGAGAAGCTGGGGTTCGCTCCGGCGATCGCCGAGGCTCACCTGTTGGCGGGGACAAACGCCATGCGGGCTGGCGATGGTCCAACAGCCGCGACGTCGCTGTTCCGCGCGATCGTGACCGGGGAAGCGTCCCGCTCGGGGCGCATCGTGACCAACGCCTGGCTTCGCCTCGTCTACGTCGAGGGTTACTTGCTCGACAACGTCCGTGAGGCGCTGGCGTTCGGTGAGATCGCACGGAGCCTGTTGCACCGAGATCCCAGCAACGCCGATGTCGATGCAGAGATCGTCCTCGACGGCTCGCTCGGTTCGCTGCTCGCCGACCACGGCCGCGCCCGCGAAGCGGTGCCGATGCTCGAGCGCCAGGTCGCGCACTACGAGTCGCGGGAGAGTCCGGAGAATCTCGTGTCGGGGCTCCAGGCGCTCGCCGGAGCCCACGTGGCGCTCGAAGCTCCCGAGACCGCGCGCCCGCTGGTCGAACGAGCGCTCGCGATCGCCACGCGCGCCTACGGACCCGACCATCCAAACGTGGTGATCGTCGCGAGCCAGCTGATCGAAGTCCTCGTGCGCGGGCGCCACCCGCGTGAGGCGATCGCGGTCGCCGACCCACTGCTCTCGAACCACGACCTCCCCGCGGGTCTGCGCGCCGTGATGCTGCGTGATCGTGGCTACGCCCACGTGCTGCTGGACAACCGGATCGAGGCGAGACGCGACCTCGAAGCGGCCATCCAGCTCCTCGTCGAGGCCACCAGCGCGGATGATGGCGAGTTGCAGCGTGCGCGGTACTACCTCGCAGAGCTCGAGAGAACGACGGGGCATGATGACCGAGCTCGGGTGTTGCTCGAGCGTGCGTTGCTCGACACCCGCGATGTCCCGAATGATCGTCGGGCGGCCCCGTCCTACATCCCCCACGCTACGCTGGAGGCGGCGCTTGCGTCCCTCGCTCGCGCGCCATCGCAGCCGCATCGCTGACGGCCTGCCGGCGGGGAATCGAACCCTTAGCTCGGCGGTGGCGAGAAGCTCCCCGCCGTGATCGATTGGCCGGAGACGTTCTTGATCACACCAACGCCACCACCACCTCCTCCACCGCCTTTGGTCGATGCAGTGGCGGACTGGCCCGGTGCTACGAGCGTGGCACCCGCCCCACCCGCGGTCCCAACGCCGTTGCCGCCTGGACCACCCGCGCCGATCACCAGAGGGCCTGTCGACTCGAAGCCATTGCCTCCGGGCGCGGCGGCATCGGCGCCACCTCCGCCGCCCGCGCCGTTGGCGAACACGACCGCAGTGGCTCCGATCGAGATCCCGTTGCGGCCCCACAGGGCGATCATTCCGCCAGAACCACCTCCCCCACCGCCGCCCTTACCACTCGGGGCGCCATCGCCGCTGGCCCCGGAGGCGTCGATCCTCCCGTTGATCGAGAGGGTCGTGTTCGCGACGAGGTAGAGCGCCCCGCCACTGTCTCCACCCAGCCCGCCGGCTCCCGAGGACGTCCCCCCAACGGCACCGCGACATCCACCGCGCAAGAACACGGGTGTGCTCGCGGGAGCCGCCGTGCCTCCCGCCGCCCCGCCACCCGCGCCCCCATTGCCCCCGCGTGTCCCGAAGCTACCGCCGGCGCCGCCACCGGAACCGTTGCTCGCACTGCCCGCGGTGCCCGGCGCTGCGCACGAAGCGAAGTTGCTCCCCGGTCCCGCACCACCATTGCGGAACGCGGACGCATCGATCGTCGCGATGCTGGTCACGGTCAGAGCGCCGGACGTCGCGACGAGCACGAGGGGGCGGGTGCCAGACACATCGACGAACTCGTTGACGGTCACCGTCGTTCCGGCGACGACGCACAGCTCGGGACCGGTCGAAGGAATGACGACCTCGCCTGGGCACTGGCCGCCGCTGGTGATGATCGA
>JAYVLW010000608.1:0-7685 GCA_043759315.1 Myxococcales bacterium | reverse complement strand
TCCTCGGTGCCGACGAGCGCGCTCGCGGGGAGCTTGCAGTCCTCGAAGATCACGTCGGTGGTGTTCGAGGCGCGCTGCCCCATCTTGTGCTCCTTGCGCCCGGCCTTGACGCCCGGCGTGTTCGCATCGACGACGAAGCACGCGATGCCCTTGTGCTTCATCGCGGGATCGAACGTCGCGAACACCGTGTAGAAGGCGGCCACGCCGCCGTTCGTGATCCAGCGCTTCTGGCCGTTCAGCACGTAGTCACTGCCGTGCTTGGTGACGCGCGTGCGCATGCCGGCGACGTCGCTGCCGGCGTCCGGCTCCGAGCAGGCGTAGGCGCAGAACACGAACTCGCTGGTCAGGCGCGACAGGTACTTCTTCTTCTGCTCGTCGGTGCCCGCGACGAGCAGCGGCGTCGCGCCGAGCGAGTTCGCCGCCATCGACGTGTTGATGCCGGAGCAGCCGAACGAGACCTCCTCCTGGACCAGGCAGTTATCGAGGCACGAGCCACCGAGCCCGCCGTACGCGTCCGGGATCTCGATGTTCATCAGGCCGGTCTCCCAGGCCTTCTTGAGGATCTCCGTCGGAAACTCGCCGGTCTCGTCGAAGTGCGCGGCGCGCGGGATGATCTCCTTGCGCGTGAACTCGCGAGCCGTGGTGGCGAGGGCGTTCTGTTCTTCGGAATAGCTCAGGTCCATTGCGACGAAGACTCTAGCATCCGAATCACGCTACCCTGAGGACGAATGGAGTCGTTCGGGGTGTGGCAACTCGACTCGCTGATCGCCGTCGGCGGCCTCGGCGAGATCTGGCGCGCGCGGCGCCCGGGGGGTGACCTCGTCGCGCTGAAGCGGCTCCACACGCACCTCGCCCGCAACGACGAGGGGCTCGCGCAGTTCACGCTCGAGCAGCGGCTCACGACCACCCTGCCCCGCCATCCCAACGTGGTGCACGCCCACGAGGCCGGCGAGGTCGACGGCCGACCCTACGTCGCGATGGAGCTCGCGCCCGGTGAAGACCTCCGGCGCATGATCGCGCCGCCCGCCACCCGCGACAATACGTCCCCCCCGCACGCGATCCTGCCGCGGGCCCGCACGGTGTCGATCGTCGTCGCCAGCTGCCGCGCCGCAGCGCACCTGCACGCGCACGGCTGGGTCCACGGCGATATCAATCCATCGAACCTGATCGTCGACGATGCGGACCATGTCACGCTGATCGACCTCGGCATCGCGCGCGCGACCGGCGAGGCCGGCGCGGTGCGCGGCACCCACGCGTACATGGCACCCGAACAGGTGCGCGGCGAAGCCTGGACCGAGCGCACCGACGTGTTCGCGCTCGGGGTGGTGCTGTGGGAGCTGGTCGCCGGCACGCGGCTGTTCCACCGCGGCCCGCCGTGGCTGTCGATGGCTGCCGTGGTCGAGGCACCGGCGCCGCCGCTGGCGGATCCGGCGCTCGACGCGATCGTGCAGGCGGCGCTGCACAAGGACCCCGCGCAGCGCCTCGCCTCGCCGAGCGAGCTCGCCGCGCGGCTCCGCCCCTCGGACGTTTCCTGACGCGGCCGATCAGGCGCGGTGATAGCTTCGGGGCATGCGCGCGGCCGTGGTCTCGATCCTCGTCGTCGTGCTCGGCCTGCTCGAGGGCTCCGCGGCGGCAGAAGCTCTGCTCGTCGGCAAGGTGACCGATCTGCTCGCGCGCCCCGTGCCGAACGTCCGCGTGCACGTGGTGTCGAAGGACGACCACCAGGTCGTGACCACGAACCAGGACGGCGAGTACCGCGTCCTCGTCGACGGGAACCAGACCCTGTCGGTCGTCGTGGGCGCCGGCGAGTTCCATACGTTCCGGCGTGGGACGATCAAGGACGGCACCACGCTGCGGCTCGACTTCGAGGTGGAGCTCACCGACGGCGAGATCATCCGGATCGTCGACGACAAGCCTCCGACCGTGCCGCCGAAGCTGCCCGCGGGTACCCCGCGCATGACGCCGCCGTACAGCGACGAGGCCATGGAGCGCGATGCGTGGGGCAAGGCGTGGCTGCTGCTCGACGTCGACGCGACCGGCAAGGTGCTCCGCGTGAAGCTGGTCAAGCGGCCGGGCTTCGGCCTCGACGACATCGCGGTGAAGGAGGCGATGAAGCTGAGGTTCGAGCCCGCGCTCGACGAGAACGCGAAGCCGATGCGCACCTCGATCTACTGGGCCATGGAGTGGCCATCCCACGGCTGGTTGATGACGCACCAGGGCTCGGCCGCCCGGATGCCGATCGAGTCGTACTCGCTCGATCCGTTCGGCGGCAACTTCGGCGACATCACGCTCAGCATGGGCGTCAACACCCTCGCGCACGTACCGTGTCTAGGATCGGGTCCGCTCAACCTCGACCGCGCCGAGAAGGTGTATCGCGATTGCTCGCGCCCGAACGTGACCAAGGTGCCGCACCTTCCCTGGCTCGACGGCACCCAGCTCGTCCCTCCCGACCCGCCGGCGATCGCCATCAAGCCCGAGCCGCCGCTCCACCTGTCGCGCGCGTCGTATATCCCGCAGATCGCCGGCTCGGTCGTCACGGTCGGCCTCGTGGCCGCGACCGTGGTGAGCTTCTACGAGTTCAACAAGTACTCGGACCGGATGGCACGCTATGCGAGCTTCGTACCGATCGAGATCGATCGCGCGCAGCTCGTCAGCGATCGCCACGGCCGCGATCGATGGGCCAAGTGGTCGCTCGTCGCGCTGTCGGCGGCGACGGTCTCGACCGCGCTCACGGTCACCCTGTGGCTACGCCACCAGCGCCGCTCCGACTTCAACGTGCAGCCCGAGGATGGCGGGGCCTCGGTCAGCGTGCGCGGCAACTTCTGAACCCTGGTCGCGCTCGCGCCGCGACGCGACCGGGGCGACGTCGGGGCCGCGTCAGTTGAAGTCGACGGTGACCGAGATGCCCTTGCAGGCACCGGTCTCGTTCATCGTGATGAACGTCTTGCCCGCCTGACCCTTCGCCGCGATCGGCGGCTTCGGTGCGTCGGCGCAGACCTCGGCGTTCGGCATGTCGTTCGTGCTGCCGTTCTCCTTCATCACCGCGACGCTCACGCAGCCATCCGCCGGCCGCACCGCGATCGTGAATTCCTTGCCCTCGGCGACGTCGAGGATCAGGTAGTTCGCCTGATTGCACTCCGGCTTGACCGTGAGCGTGCTCGGGAACGCCTGGTGCGGCGCCTCTGCCATCGTCCCGGCCATCGACTTGCCCGCCGCGGCGGCGACGTCTGGCCCGCCGCCCGGCGTCGTCGGAGCCTTCTTCGGGCAGGCGGTCAGCGCGAGCCCCAGCACGATCACACCCAGGAGTTTGTTCATGGGCCGAAACCTATCACCTGGCCGGAGGCGATCGGCTCGGCCGTCACTGATACGACATCGAGTACGTACCCTCGGCGCCGGTCGCCGGCGGCTTCGGAAACTGCCAGCCCTGGATCACCCGGAGGATGCACCCCGAGACTTTCGGGTTCTTGATCGTCGACGCGACCTGGCTCTTCACGACCCGTCCGGCGGCGTTGATCTCGAACTTGACAGTGACGTCACCGTGCAGCTCGTCGGTGCCCTCGCACTTCGAGAGCGCCTTGCGGTGCTGCGACGCGACACCCTCGACGCTCGCACCTGACAGGTGCGCGAGCTGGGGCTCGACGGTGGGCGGCGGCGGCAAGGGCACCGGGGTAGCCACGGCCGGCGGCACGACGGCGGCGACCTTCGCGGGTTCGGTCGCCCCGGCCTTGGTCGGCTCGGTCTTCGTCCCGGCGTTCGCTACGCCCTTCCCCGGCTCCGACTTCGTCCCGGCCTTCGTCGCCGTGGTGACCTTCGCCGCCTCGACCTTCGCGAGCTCCTTCTTCGCGGCCTCGGCCTTCGCGAGCTCCTTCTTTGCAGCGTCCGCCTTCGCGAGCTCCGCCTTCGCGAGCTCCGCCTTCGCCGCCTCGGACTTCGCGAGCTCCACCTTCGCGAGCTCCTTCTTTGCAGCGTCCGCCTTCGCGACCTCCGCCTTCGCGGCGGCTTCCGCCTTCGCGACCTCCACCTTCGTGGGCTGCGGGGTCACGATGGCGGTCGGCGCGGCGACCTGCGTCGCGGCAGGATCCGTCGCGACCGCCGCTGGCTGCGGCGATGGCCTCGCCGCGGGCTCGACGGTCCTGTCACGGCCGGGGGCCGGCGCGCTCGGGTCCGGTGCCACGGTGGGCACCGCGGCCGCGACCTTCTCGGTCTCGCCGCCTCCGCCCGAGGCCAGCTTCCAGATGCCGAGGCCGACGAGCAGCAAGACGGGGACCGCGATCATCGCGATCTTCCCCGGTGCGACGCGCGCGGCGGGCGCCGGTGGCAACGAGCCCTCGTGCTCCCAGGCCATCCGAGTGCTGGTGCGATCGTCGGGGCGCTGCGACCGGGACGACTCGATCGCCACCTTCGACAGGCGCGATGCGCTGATCGTGGCGGGCTTCGACTCGCTCGGGGTTCTGGCGTTGCGCACGCCCGAACCGGTGCCGATCTTCGTCTGATCCGGTGCGGGGAGCGGCAGATCGGTCCAGCTCCGCCCGCGGAGCTCGCGGTTCGCGACGGTCTCGCCCTGCGGCGACGGCTGGACATCGGACTCCGCGAGGTCCAGCCAGGGCTCGGGGCGCTCGCCGAAGATCTTGGTCAGGTAGGTCGCGATCGCGGCGGCGTTGGCCGACAGGCCCTGGCGCGCGGCGAACGTGTCGAGCGCGACGCGCAGCTCCTCGGCCGTCTGGTAGCGGCGGGCCGGATCCGTCGCGAGTGCCGTCATGATGATCGTCGACAGCTCGTTCGGAAGATCGGGCCGGCGCACGCGCGGTAGCGGGATCTTGCCGGTGCAGATCGCGTCCATCACGAGGTAGTCGCTGTCGCTCTTGAACAGCCGCGTGCTGGTCGCGAGCTCGTAGAGCACCACACCGAGAGCGTAGACATCACTGCGCCGATCGGCCGGCAGCGACTTGCACTGCTCGGGCGACATGTACGAGACCTTGCCCTTGAGGCTGCCCGAGCGCGTCTCGACCTGGCGCTGCGAGGCCTTCGCGATCCCGAAGTCGACGACCTTCACCGAACCGTCGTAGCCGACAAGAATGTTCGAGGGCGAGACGTCGCGGTGGACGATGTTGAGCGGCTTCTTGTCCTGGCCGCGGCGCTCGTGCGCGTAGTGGAGGCCCGCCGCCGCGGACGAGACGATCGCGATGACATGCTGCAGCGGCATGTTCGTCTTCGTCTTCGCGAGCGTCGACAGCATCGAGCGGAGGTCTTCGCCGTGGAGGTACTCCATCGCGAAGAAGTACTCGCCGCTCGCTTCGCCGATGTCGTGGACCTGGACGATGTTCGAGTGGTGGAGGGTGGCGGCGAGCCGCGCCTCGTCGAGGAACATGTCGATGAAGCGCTGATCCTTCGCGTGCTCCGACTTGATCCGCTTGAGCACGACGTGGCGCTCGAAGCCTTCGATGCCATCCGTTCGCGCCAGCAACACGTCGGCCATGCCGCCCGACGCGAGGTGCTTGAGCACGACGTACCTTCCCAACCTGTCGGCCATCGTCCAGGGTGAATCGTAGGAGAGTCATGCAGATCTGCGCAACGCTGAAGGCGCGACAGATATGACTCCCAGCGAGTGCCTACATGTCAGGGCTTCTCGGCGGTGCCGGCCTTCTTCGCGGCCCTCGCAGCCCGGGCGGCCTCGCGCTCGGCCTCGCGACGCGCCTGCAGATCGAACTGATTCCGTGCGGCACGGGCTCCGAGAATGAAGCCGAGAAACATCCCGACCATCAACACGCCCGGGATGAACAGGACGTGGCTCGAGGTCACTTCGCGGCCGCCTCGAGATCGCGCTTGAGGTTGGCGATCTCGGTCTTGAGGCCCTGCTGACGGCGCCACAGGAACATCAGGAACGCCGCCGCGATCACCCACATCGCGGCGTACGCCATGACGACGTGCTTCTCGTTCTTCGCGATCGCCGCAGCTGCACGCTCGTGCTGACGCGCGGTGTCCTCGTTGATCGTCCTCACGATGTCGTCGGCGAACCCGGGGCTCTTGTTCATCGCGTCCGCACAGATCTTGCGGAGCTCGGCCGGCGTGGGCTCGGGAGGCTGCATCTTGAACGTCTGGGCCTCCGGCACCTGGGGCGCGCCCGCTGCCGCGTCGGAGCCGGTCGCGGAGCCCGCTGCCGAACCAGCGGCGGCCGAGCCGGCCGCCGAGCCACTACCGGTCTGTGCCGCGGCGAGCCGCGGTGCGAGACCGAACACCAGACAGGCCGCGATCAGGATCTTCAAGCTGCGCATCGGATACCTCACGTGAACAATCCCGCGTCGAGACCCTTCTCGCGGAGCTCGCGAACCTCGCGTTCCGCGCGCGCGCTCTGCACGCGCATCATCACGAGCGTCAAGAACCACAGGAAGAACGTCAGCACGCTCATCCAGAACACGAGCTTCATCGGCCCATCGAGCGTCATCACGTTGCCGTTCGCGCCGGCCTGCGGGTGGTGATCGCTTCGGTCGACCATCGTGTAGATGAACGGGATGCCGAGAGTGCCGAACACCGCGAGGCCCGCGGCGAGGCGATCTGCGGTCGCGCCGGCGAACCGGCGAACCAGTACGTAGCCGACGAGCGTGAGCCACAACAGCAGCGACATGGTCAGGCGCTTCTCCCAGGTCCACCAGATGTCCCACGCGGCCTTCGCCCAGATCATGCCGGTGACCAGGACCACCGCGCCGAACGCGACCGCGATCTCGGCGGTCGCGAGCGCGAGGTCATCCCACTTCGGGGTGCGCTTCTTCAGGTAGATCAGCGAGCACACGCCGCAGATCGCCACCGAGACGAACAGCATGAACGCGTGCGCGACGTGGAAGTAGAAGATCTTCTGGTTGAACAGCAGCGCCGGCTCGAACGGCGCGTAGTTGAAGATCAGGTAGATGCAGGCCGCGAAGCCGATCGCCGAGAGGGTCGCGAGGACGGGGATGGCTTTGTTGCTCATTCGATCACCAGGGACTCGAAGACCCACAGCGACATTACCAGAGCGGCGGCGTCGTAGATTCCGAGGAAGCCGATCCAGTACCACGCCTTATCGAAATCGACGTTGGTGGCGATCAGCGCCTCCGTGGCGTGGGTCCCGGCGACGAACAGAGGGATCAGGATGGGATACAGGATCACCGGCAGAAGCACGTCGCGCGAGCGGACCTTGAGGAGGGTCGCCGCGAACACCGAACCGACGATGGCGAAGCCGATCGCGCCCAGGACGAGCGCCAGCGCGATCGGCCCGGGCTCCGCGAACAGCGGCGCATTCAGCAGCAACGCGAGCAGCGGGGCGCACACGACCGCGACGGCGAGCGCGAGCACCGCGACCGACATCGCCTTGCCGAGGAACACGGAGAGGCGCGGGATCGGCGCGAGGAGCAGCGCCCGCATCGTGTCATTCTCCCGCTCGCGATCGAACGCGCGCCCGAGACCGACCGTGCCCGCGAAGGCGATCGCGACCCACAGCATGCCCGGCACGGCAGCGCGGACCAGCTCCGGCTTGAGCGGGAACGCGAACGAGTAGATCACGACGATCAGCGCTCCGAAGAACGCCATCGTGTAGACGATCTCCTTGCTGCGCAGCTCGATGCGCAGGTCCTTCCAGGCCACCCGGGCGGCGTGTCGCAACATGGTCGCTAGTTCGCGAACCGATGATACAGGTCCTTGAGTTGCTCGTACGA
>JAYVLW010000607.1:0-15567 GCA_043759315.1 Myxococcales bacterium | reverse complement strand
CAAGGATCCCCTCGCATGAGGCGCGCTGCATTCGGCCTGCTCGTCGCCACCACGCTCGGAGGCTGCAACCAGATCTTCGGGCTCGACGAGACGACGGCGCGTCCGGATGCGCCCGACGTGATCCCCGTGGATGGGGCGTGGTCGACGATCCACATCGGGTTCCTCCAGCTCACGCTCGATCCGCTGTCGACCGTGCTGGCTCCCGTGCTCACGGCGTTTCCCGACCTCACCCGACTCGAGGTCGGCACGCTCGACGGCCCCCTCGTGCCGCTCACGCCGGACGCTTCGGGCGCGGTCCTGGTCCCGCTCGACATCACGAGCGCCGGGCCGTTCCGTCTCGTCTACCAGCGGACCGGAGACCCGCTCACTCACGAGTACCAGGGCCTGGTCCCCGACGCGCGCGTCCTCGAGCCGCTGTTCGGGCCGGTCGCGCGCACGCCGGCGCCGGTGGGCGGCGGCTGGTTGATCTCGCCGACCAACTCACCTCCGAACCACACTGATCACCGCGTGTTCACGGTCGGCACCTTCACCGACGGCAAGGCGATCGTGTTCGGTGCCGGAATGCCGACGCTCGACTACAGCTACGGGCCGTCGTCGACCAGCTCGATGAGCGGACCGCTCGGCGCCACCTCGGCCACCGCTCGCGGTGTCCTCGTCGACTATGCCACGGTAGGGAGCTGCCGTTGCGCGATCGGCTCCACGGACTTCCCGGCTGGCAACCTCGGGCCGCCGCATCCGACGGTCACCGGCGTGTGGACGCCGAACATCAACGCCGTCGCTCGGACGAGCACCACCGTGCTCGCGATCCAGAACCCGGCCGACATCATTCCGTTCGGCGACGAGGTCAATCTCAGCCAGCGCGTGCACTACGGCTTCGTTCCGAGCGACGCGATGCCGTCGTTCACGCGCGCGCCCGACCTGGCCAACCGACAGTTCGCGCTGCGCAACCCGGTGATGTTCTCGGTGCGCGTGTGCACCACGTTCGACAACAACGGTGCGGGATTCGAGGTGCCCGATCCGCTGTTGTTCAAGAGCGAGTTCGATCGCGTGCTGTACACCGAGGTCACCGTCGAGAGGTTCCTCCCGGGTGGAGCGCTCGTCACGAACGGCGTCGCCGTGCAGATCCTGGGCGTCACCGGCTTTCAGGTCTCCTCCACGATCGCGTTCGCGAAGGCCGTGACCGTGAAGTCGTCGAGCGGGACGGTCACCAACCTGTTCGAGATGGACGGCAAGATGCTCGCGCTCGGGGGCGTGCTCACGCTGACCTGGGACGCCGCCGTCGAGACGCAGGTGGCGGACTTCTGGGATGTCACCGTGATGACCGTGAATGGCTTCGCCCTCACTCCGAAGCGCGTCTACACCACGACCAAGCGCGAGGTGCGGATCCAGTCCGCCGACCTCGAGGCCGGCAAGACGTACATCCTGCAGATCAGCGGCTACCTCGGCCGGCCCGACGCCGCGATGAAGGCCGACTTCGGTACCGCGGCCGGCAACCAGGCGATGTCGGTCATCCACACGCACACGTTCGTCGCGCAGTAGCGCCTCGTCCGGGATCCGGCCGGACAGCGGCCGCCCACCGGACACCGCGGACAAGCGCCCGCGAGAATTCGCGCAGTTGCGGCGGCACGCATCGTGGAATCCCTCCGCGCGGAGGTTCCATGTCGGAGCAAGAGAAGAAGGACCGCAGTATCACCGAAGCCATTCGCGCCATTCACAAGCAATTCGGGTCGGGATCGATCATGCGGCTCGACGGAAGTCAGGTGCAGCAGGTCGATGTCATCCCCACGGGATCGATCGCCCTCGACGTCGCGCTCGGCTGCGGCGGCCTGCCCCGCGGCCGCATCATCGAGATCTACGGGCCCGAGTCATCGGGCAAGACCACGCTCACCCTCCACGCGATCGCCGAGGCGCAGCGCGCGGGCGGGGTGTGCGCGTTCATCGATGCCGAGCACGCCCTCGACACGGAGTACGCGCGCCGGCTCGGTGTCGATCTCGAGGATCTCCTGGTCTCGCAGCCGGACTGCGGCGAGCAGGCGCTCGAGATCACCGATACGCTGGTGCGGACCGGCGCGATCGATCTGATCGTCGTCGACTCGGTCGCCGCGCTCACGCCGCGCGCGGAGATCGAGGGCGAGATGGGCGACGCGCACATGGGCCTGCAGGCGCGGCTGATGAGCCAGGCGCTCCGCAAGCTCACCGGTCAGATCTCGCGCACGCGCACGGTGCTGATCTTCATCAATCAGCTGCGTCAGAAGATCGGCGTGGTCTACGGCAACCCGGAGACCACCACCGGCGGCAACGCGCTCAAGTTCTACTGCTCGGTGCGCCTCGATATCCGCCGCAAGAAGGCGATCAAGCGCGGCGACGAGACCATCGGTAGCGAGTGCAAGGTCAAGGTCGTGAAGAACAAGCTCGCACCGCCGTTCCGCGAGGCCGACTTCGAGATCCTCTACGGCACCGGGATCAACAAGCTCGGTGAGCTCGTCGATACGTCGGAGAAGTTCGGCCTGATGGAGAAGTCCGGCACCTGGTACTCGTACGGCGGCACGAAGCTCGGCCAGGGTCGCGAGAAGGTCGTCGCGCACCTCGACGAGCATCCCGCGCTGCAGCAGCAACTGCGCGAGGCGCTGGTCCGCCAGGCCAAGGCCGCTAGCGCGCCACCGCCGCACGTGAACGGAGCGGTGTCGTGAGCTCGGTCTACGGCCAGGCGCGCATCCTCGCGAAGGAGCTGTACGCGCGCGAGGGCAAGATCGGGGCGCTCGCCGACTGCGTCTACACCCACGTGTTCGACGCGATCGACTTCGACGCGATGGCGCGGTTCGAGGCGATGCTGTGCGGCCTGCTCGCGGAGGTCGGCATCCAGGACCCCGATGGCGAGCTGGCGGAGACGATCATGCGCGACGCGATCGTCCGCGCGGCGAGCGATCCCGAGCGGCGCATCCGGCGCGTGCCGTTCGGGATCACGAAGGCGGAAGAGAAGGCTGCCGCATTCGATGCGGGCTGTCCGTTCTGCGTGCTCGAGCCGGCACGCCCCGAGCTGGGCGACGAGGACGAGCACGTGGACGGCGAGTGCGCGTGCTGCGACATGATGGCCCACGACTGGCGCGCGCAGCATGCGGAGGAGCTCGCGCGGGCAGGGCTCGGGCCTTCAGGTCGTGCGCCGGCGCCAGCTCACGGCGATCGGATGAGTTGATCCGGTGCACCGCCGTGCCGCCCGCGGGTAAGCTCGCGGCATGGCCATCCGCAGGCGTACCGGCTTCGTCGCGCCGTTCATCGTCACGGTGACCGCATGTGGGTCGTCGAAGGAGCCCGCGGGGAACCCGCCGCCGCCCGAGTTCCCCGGCGCAACGTGGAGCGTGCGCATGCGCGACATGAAGTGCTTCGCGTCGGAGCGCGGCGACGAGCGCGGCAACCCGCCGCCGCCCAGCGAGATCGAGTGCCCGCCGGGGATGTCCGGGAGCACCGTGTTCGTCGTCGGCGAGCTCCCGGACCACGAGTGCGGCATCGTGCCTCCGGGGTGCGCGAGTACCGCGTGCGTGAAGATCCACACGCCGTGTCCCCTGCCGTCCGGGAGGCAGGTGGTGCACAAGCTGGCGAACGTGTGGACGATCGAGAAGCGCGGCGGCGGGTGTCATGCCGAGGAGGGAGACTGCCCTCCCGGCGTGGACTGCAATCCGCCGCAGCCGCGCATGATGCCGTGCCCGGCGGGGATCACCGAGGACCACGACGTGCGCGTCGCGGAGCTCCCGGATGCGACCTGCGTGATCGTGCCCGATGGCTGCGCCGACACGAGCTGCGTTGGCGCGAAGACGCCGTGCCCGACCCAGTGACCGACGGAGGGACTACGGCTTCGTGAACGAGTGCGTGTAGTCGAGGTTGCCGTCGCGGTCGTAGAACGAGCCGGTGAACGTGTTGCCGTCGATGTCCACGTACATGAAGCCGGCCTCGGTCGCGTCCTCGTACAGCGTGGTGTTGCCGCGGTCCTTGAGCGTGGTGACCGTGGAGCCGGCGCCGGAGACGATCTGCTGCATGCCGCACATCGCGCCGGGCTCGTTGACCCACTGCCGGCTGTGATCGTGGCCCGTGAAGAACACCTGGCCGAGGCCGCACAGATGCTGGTCGAAGAAGTCCTTCATCGCCTTCCCACCCTGGATCGGTAGCGGGTTCGGGATCTGGATCCCGGCGAGCTCGGGTGCGTCGTAGTCACCGGCGTTACCGTGCTGACCGTTGGAGCGATACGGGTGATGTCCGGCGAGGAACACCCAGTCCTTGCCGGAGACCTCCATCATCGCCGTCGGGAGCCACGCGGCCTGGTCGCCGTGCTGCGTGTTGCTCCACAGGATGGAGTTGGTATCGAGGACGATGAAGCCGACGTGGCCCTGCGTGAACGTGTAGTGCGTGGCCGGCATGGTCCACTTCGTCGACACCTGCGAGTACGCGACCTCGACGGGCCCGCGATCGAACTCGTTGCCGATGCCGGGCGCGTTGATGATGGCCACCTTGCCGCCGTAGTCGTGGTTGCCGAGCGCCACGTAGAACGGCAGATCGATGTCGTTGTACGGTTGCTCGAACTTCGCCTGCCACTGCGGATCGGTGGTCGAGGTGACGCCGGTGTCGTAGATGTTGTCGCCGAGCATGAGGACGAAGTCGCAGCCCTTGGCGGCGCACAGGTCGCGCATCGCGATCGCGACCTTGCGCTGATCGGCGTTGCCCTTGCCGGTGTCCCCGACCGCGATGAATCGCACGCGCTTGGGCGGCGGCGCATCCGGCGGAGCATCGTCACCTGACACATCGTCACCACCGCCGCCGACCTTCGAACCAGCATTGCTGCAGGCCGCCAGCAGCAGCGCACCCAGGATGATCACCCTCATCGGCGGAGAACCTACTCCGCCGCGCGCCCGTCGGGGCGGGTTTCGAGGGGGGGGGTGCCGCAAAATGTTGCACCCCTGTTCCCGTGGGCGAGTCCACTCGACTGGACTCGCCGGTACGGGAGTGTCCTCTGAATTGGACAGTCGGCCGAGATCTGCCAGGCGGATGGGACCCCAACCGTCGATTTCGCCAGGTGAAGGATCGATACTCGATCGGTCATGGCAGCGACCGAGCGTCCAGATGAGCCGCTGGCAAGCGAGCGCGACTTCTACCGCCGGTTGCTCGACCTGGGGGGCCAGGAGGAGCTCGAACCCCTGCTGGATCAGGCGCTGGCGCTGATCGTGGAAGTCACGGGCGCGAGCACCGCATACCTCGAGCTCTATGACGACGCCGCCGCCACCCCGCGGTTCTGGAAGGGCCATGGGATCAGCGAGCGCGACGTGGCTTCGATCCGTACTTCGATCTCGCGCGGCATCATCGCGCGCGCGATCACGGAGGGCCGGACGATCGAGACCCCCTCCGCGAGCCTCGACGAGCGGTTCTCCGACCTCGGCAGTGTCCGCCAGAACGCCATCCAGGCGGTGCTGTGTGCACCGGTGGGAACATCGCCGCCGATCGGCGTCATCTATCTGCAGGGCCGCAGGCAGCCCGGCATGTTCACGCCGACCGATCGCGGCCGCGCGGAGCTGTTCGCACGCCAGCTCGCACCCCTCGCCGACCGGCTCGTCCATCGTGATCCGGATCGGACCGACCACACCCGGGCGGTGAGGGAACGCTTGCGATGTCCGGAGATCGTGGGCCGGTCGCGGTCCTTGGCGCACCTCCTGCAAGCTGCCGCCAACGTGTCGAATCTGGATGTGGACGTGCTGATCACCGGACCGTCCGGGACTGGCAAGTCCTTGCTCGCGAAGACCATCGCGAACAACAGCCTGCGTGCGAACGGTCCGTTCGTCGAGCTCAACTGCGCGGCGATTCCCGAGTCACTGCTCGAGAGCGAGCTGTTCGGCGCGGAGCGCGGATCACATTCGACGGCGACCACGGCGCGGCCCGGCAAGGTGGCGGCGGCGGAGGGCGGCACGCTGTTCCTCGACGAGATCGGCGAGCTCTCGAGCTCCGCGCAGGCGAAGCTGCTCCAGCTCCTCGAGACGCGCGAGTACCATCCGCTCGGCTCGCGCACCGCGACGAAGGCGAACGTCCGCGTGATGAGCGCGACGAACGCGAACCTCGAAGCCAGGATCGCCGCGAAGCAGTTCCGCGAGGATCTCTACTACCGCCTTCACGTGGTGCCGCTCGAGGTGCCCGGTCTCGACCAGCGCCGCGAGGACATCGCGGAGCTCGTCGAACACTTCTGCGTCGACGCGTGCAAGCGACACAAGCTGGCGCCGATCACCGTGACGTGGCGCGCGCTGGTCGCGTGTCGCAACGCGACCTGGCAGGGGCACACGCGCCAGCTCGCACACGCGATCGAGGCCGCCGTGATCCGCGCGCACGGCGAAGGCGCCGACGCACTGCACGAACACCACATCTTTCCGAAGGCCACGCGCGACGCCGAACCGGTGACGCTGCAGGAAGCGACGCGGCAGTTCCAGCGTCGGCTCGTCCTCGAGGCGCTCGAGAAGCACGACTGGAACGTGACGGCCGCGGCAGCCGATCTCGGCCTCGCGCGGTCTCACGTCTACAACCTCATCAACGATTTCGATCTGCGGGATGGGCGGGGGAGAGACAAGCCCAAGGACCGCACATGATCATCGATGCACAGCGCGCACGCCGATTCCTCACCCGGCCCCGGATCTCGATCGTCACGTCGCACCCCGATGCGGAAGTGTCGCGGCTGCAGGCGCTGCTCGGCGATCACCTGCAGGTGGATGGGCGCTCCACGCTCGAGCATCTGCTGGGGCAACTCGTCCAGGCAGCCGGAGATCCGCCGCCCGCTCCGAAGACGCTCGATCTGATCGGTCACTCGACCTCCGACGGCCTGCTGCGCCTCGGCGACTGGGTGCTCGATGGAGAGAGCTCGACGGTCACCGCGTTCTTTCGCGGCATCGCCGACATCGAGGTGCTGCCGCGGATCGGCGTCACCGCCGTACGGCTGCTCGGCTGCTCGACCGCGGTGTCCACGCGCGCGCGCAGCACGATGAAGATCCTCGCCGAGCTGCTCGGCCTCGAGATCTACGGCACCACGAGCCCGATCTACAGCCTGCACTACGACGAGACCGGGTTTGCCCACCAGTGGCGGTTCTTGCTGTCCGCGGCGAGCGAGGCCCCCTCGGAGACCGAGGTGATCGAGCCGGCGCGCCCCACGCGACGCACGCTCGATATCGACGCGCTCCCCGTGGTGGCGACCACACAGGTCCGCGACTGGCCGCGGCAGCTCGTCAGCCGAGACGCCGCACGGGAGGTCCTCGAGCTGGTCGATCGCACGCGCGGTGCACAGATGCCCGGGTTGCTCGCGATCCCGAGCCACGATCTGGCGCTCGCCGCGGGACGCCCCGACGAGTGCTACCTGATCGAGGTCATCCTCGACGGTCAGTTCGTGCGCGTGTATCCCGACGGCGCGGATCAACCGGGCATCGTGTACCCGGTTCTCGCGCCGGAGCAGCTGCTTCGACTAGTTTGCGATTTTCCGACGGTCTAAGGAGACCGAGCTCGGGGCGGGGGAGGAAAGGGAAAACAACCAAGCGGGGGTGTGAATGAGCAGAGTTACGTTCTACGGATTCGGTGCGTTCGTCGGATCGATCAGGAGCCTCACGGAGTGCGCGTGGTGGGATGACGATCCGGTCGCGGTCTACAACTTCTCGCAGGCGGCGCTGGTCCCGGTGGACCTCGCGATGAATCTCGGGGCCGCGCGAGCTGGCAAGATTCCCTGGGCGGACATCCAGGTCGACGATCATCGTCAGGCCGGGGGCCTGACCACGATCGGCCCGATGTTCCCGACCGGAGCGATGATCGGCGCGGCCTGGTTGACGGAGACGTACTGGCAGAAGCTTCCGAACAAGCCCCCCCGCCAGCCGGCGAGTGCGCCGAACGACGCCTACGACTACGAGCTGACCAGCTACCAGTACTACGGAGGCGAGGAGGGCGATCGCCGCTTCTACGGGTTTCACGCGAACGTCAAGGCCCCCAATGGATCGCTCCACGAGGTGGAGATCTGGGACGCGGGCACCGGCAAGATCCGCGGTCGGGCGGCTGCGGGCACGTGGTGGCTGGATCTGAAGCAGGTGGCGCTCGACGGCGGCAAGCTCCAGCTCGGCGCCGGTCCCCTGTTTCTCGATTCCGGAACGGCGAAGACGTTGATGCTATCGGGGCCCAAGCGCCCGCTCGCCTGGGGCGCCGGAACTCTCCCCTGATCCCCAGCGCCCGACACAGCGCAATCCAACGACGAAGTTGCGGATCCGGATCGAGCGCTGGTTCTCGATCGCGACGTATTCTGCGAGCTCCGTGGCCGGAGTATCCACGGCATTCCCGCCCCGGATCATGCGCATCCCCGGGTTCGAGCCGGGAATGCTGTCGATCCATTCGCTGACATTGCCCGCCAGGTCGAGGACCCCTTCCGGGGACCGGTCCTCGGGGAATGACCCGACGTCAGCGGCGCCCGGGGGGCCAACCCCGAGCACCTTCGCCATCGCCGGTCCGAGCTCTGTTCCCCACGGGAGGTTGCGCCGGGGTGCGGGATTCGGAGTGCCATCGGAGAGGCGCTCGCCGCCGCGCAGCACCCGTGTCCATTCTTCCTTGCTCGGCAGATCCTTGCCCAGAAAGCCGCAGAAGGCGCGTGCTTCGATCCAGTCGATTCCCGTCACAGGGCGCCGCTCGCCGGCGGGCTCGCCGAGCCCGCTCGCATCCGGATAGCTTGGCGCCTGGATCTCGCCGAACGAGCTCATGGCCGCGAGCTGCGAGAACTGTGCGTTCGTGACCTCGGTGCGATCGATCCAGAACGTGGGGAGGCGGAGTCGGTGCTCCACGCGCGCGATCGGGTCTTGCGCGACATCCTGTGATGGAGGTTCACCGACGCCGCCGAAGATGAAGGGTCCCGCGGCCACTTCGATCATGTCGGCGCGTGTCGCCTCGCACGTCGGGATGCGAACGTGAAGCACAGGCGGTTCCTTCTCGCGCTTCGCGTAGCCTGGAAGCGGATGTAACGGCAGGACCGAAGGCGGGCAATCTCCGCGGAACGTCACAAGGAACGCGGCACCGCCGCGTGCTTCGACATCCTCGACGATCGCGAGCCCCGACCGTCGCGGGACGCCATGCACCAGCAGATCCTCGGCGTAGGCCTCTCCGCGCATGGTCGGATCGTCCGGATCCGGAAGATGGAGCTGCCAACGCAGGTCCGGCAGCGTCGCAGCGTCGACCAACCTGGCGCGCGCCGCGACCGGATCCCAGTCGAATGGCTCGAGCGACAGCGTGAACCGTCCGAGGTCGCGGTTGCGCAGCGAGGCCTCCTGTTCCGAGTGCACCCGCTCGACGTGGCTGCGATAGAACCCGACGCTCGCGATCGACAGAGATGCGACCAGCACGGTCGCCACGGTCGCGACGCGACGCCGCAGCACCTGCTTCGAGCGCTCGACGAGGCGTGACGGCGTCCAGCCGTTGCCGGCATCACCACGCTCGCTCCACTCGCTGTCGAGCTCGGCGATCGCCGTGGTGTACGGCGCGAGCTCGCGCAGCTCGGCTCGCCCGAGCAGGCTCGGTGCATCGGGGCGCGAGCGCCGCAGGTGATAGCGCACGAGCTCGATCGCGCGACGTCGGTCGAGATCGCGGCGATCGATCCAGGCCAGCACGCGCGGGACGAGGCTGTCGTGCACGAGCTCCCACCCAGGCTCGCCGCTCGCGTCGCGCACGCGCACGAGAAGGCCTCGCGAGCGCAGCGCTTCGAGCACCGCGCGAACCTCGTGCGTTCCATGACGCGCCCCGACGATGCTCACGAGGTCAGTCTCCGGGCGCATCGCGCGCTCGTTCGCGGTGGTGACGAGTGCGACGAACAGATCGCGCGCGATCACGTCGCGGCCATCGGCGAGCTCGGTGTCGAGCACGCGCTCGAGGTACTCGCCGACGATCGCGTCGAAGCCGCCGAGCCGGCGATAGTGCGCGAGGGTGAGCATCGCAGCGCCGGGCGCGAGCGCCTCGTAGAGCACGGTGCACGCGAGCTGCAGGTGCGGCGGGTAGATCGCGGGTGACGCGCCCCAGCCCATCTCCGGGCCGAGCGCCGCCGCCGCGCGCTGGAGATCGGCGAGGAGCGTCTCGAGGAGCTCGGGCTCGATCCCGAGGCGGGCCTCGGTGAGCGGCGCGGTGATCGCGTCGCGTGCACCGCCGGGCCCGAGCGGTGGTAGCCGCAACACTGGCACGCCTGCCTCGATCTCCTGCGTGCGCGTGACGAGGCGTGCCAGGTAGTCCTCGCGGATCGTGAGCACGATCGAGATGTCGGCACCGGCGGGCCAGCGCTCGAAGCCGAGGAGCTCGCGGACCAGGTCCGTCTTCGGCGAGGCCTCCGCCAGGGCGCTCTCGAGCTGGTCGAGCACGATGACGTGCTTGCCGCCGTGCGCGGCATAGCGGGCGGCCATGGCATCGGTGACGGTCGTGGCGCCGGCGTGAATCGCGCCGGCGATCGCCGCGATGTTGTTGCCGCGGCAGCGCACGTAGGTCGCGTGGATGCCGAGCGCGTCGAGGCGCGGGATCAGGCCGGCGCGCAACAGCGACGTCTTGCCGACGCCGGAGGGTGCCGTGTAGATCACGCTGCGCCGGAACAACACGTGCTCGGTGAGCATCGCGAGATCTGCCTCGCGGCCGTGGAGGCGGCCGCGATCCGCCTCGGTCATCGGCGACAGGTGGCGGAACGGCAGCACGGGGATGACGTCGGTCCCAGAGGGTGGTGGCGCGGCGGCTCCCGTCAGCGCGGCCGTGAGCTCGGCGGCGTTCTGGTAGCGCTTCGCCGGGTCGGTGGAGAGTGCGCGTTCGCATACCTTCCGCAGCTCGGGATCCTCGATCAGCTCGAACGGCGGCAGGATCGCGAACGCGTTCGGGCGGCGCCAGCCGGTGAGGAGGTGGACGAACACGAGGGCGGCGGAGAACAGATCCGAGCGCGCGTCGACGCGGCCCTCCATCATCTGCTCGGGTGCCATGTACGCGGGCGTGCCGCCGGCGGACTCGGCCGGACGATCGGGCGAGCGCAGCCGCGACAGGCCGAAGTCGACGAGGACGACCCGCTCGGCGCCGTCTTTTTCGACCACGATCGCGTTCGCGGGTTTGACATCGGCGTGGACGAGGCCCGCGTCGTGCGCCGCACCGAGGCCAGAGAGGAGCTGGCGCGTCAGCTCGAGCGCGCGCTCGCGTGTCACGGTACCGGCAGCGAGCACCTGCTGCAGATCCTTGCCGTCGAGGAGCTCCATCGCGAAGAACAGGCGGCCATCGTGGGTGATGTCGGCCTGGTGGATGCGCACGACGTTCGTGTGATCGATGCGACCGACGCTGCGGATCTCGTGGACGAACAGCCGTCCGTCCTCGGACGACGGATCGATATCGGAGTGCAGGACCTTGAGCGCGACGTCGCGTTCGACCGCGAGCTGGCGCGCGCGATAGACGGTGCCGAACGTGCCACGCGCCACGATCTGATCGACGCGGAACCGGCCGGGAAGCACCGAGCCGGTGAGGTCGTCCTCGACGGATGGATTGCGCGGGATCCGCGGGCGCGTGCCGCGGAGCGAGAGCTGGGAGCGGCGCACGTCCCACAGACCGGCGAGGGGCGGTGGCTGGGCGATCGTCTCGGATGCGTCGGACTTCTGCAGGAGCGATCCGGCCGAGCACGTCGCGAGGTGCGCTCCGAGGCTCGCCATGGTCACCGTCCCGGTCCGTGGATCGAGCGCCTCGCCGCACAGGCCGGAGAGCAGACCATCGACGAGGGGACGGCCGGCCGCGGGCGAATCGATCGCGATCAGGTGCGACGGCTTCGCGGTCTTCAACGCGCGGAGCCAGCCGGCCGCGCCGCCGGCACCGTGCGCCGACATCACCACGACGACCTGCTCCGCCTTCGCCGCGGCGAGGCGGTCATGGAGCCAGGCGAGCGGCAGCGTGGACTCCTCGGGATAGTCCTCGGGCTTCTCGCCGGTGACGAGCGCGGGCTCACCGGCGATCTCGATCACCGTACCGAGCAGGACGAGCACCACCACGCGCGCCTCTTCCTGGACGAGCTCGTCGACGTGGCGCTTGAGGGTGCCGCGATCCGCCGCATAGCGATCACCGGCGGTCGACGTCAGGCGGCGGATCTGCCACTGCGCGCCGGTCGCGAGCAGCGCCTCACCGACCTGGCCGAGTGCGTGGACGCCGGAGGCATCGAGCGCGGTGCCGCCGTGCGTGCCGTGACCCGCGACGAGAAGCGCTGCGCCATCGGGCCGGCGAGGAGCCATCGATGAAGAGCCTACGCTAACCAGCGGGTGACGCGCGCGGCGATCGCGACAGGTGCTTCGATGTGAAGGAAGTGACCCACGTTCGGTACGACCTCGAGAACGCGCGCCGCGAACCAGCGCCCGTCGGCATCGGTGGGCGGGACGATGCAACCATCATCCGCGCCGTGAAGCTGGAGGAGCGGCGTGGCGATCCGTGCATCGGCCTGACGCACACGGTGGACGAGCGTGGTGAACGGCCGCAGCATCGCGCGGTAGTACTCGAGCGGCGCAGGAAGGCTGTGCGCGAGACACGCGTGGAGCTCGGCGCGGCGCGCGGGATCGAGCGTCAGGTTCGGCGACCAGGCGCGCCACAGGCGATCGATCAGCGCGAGGTCACGGGCCGCCGCGAGGAAGCCCGCGCCGGGCAGCTGGAACAGGGCCATGTACCAGCTCTTCTTCCACTGCTGCGAGTACGCGAGCGAGCGCAGGAACGTGCTCGGGTGTGGGATCGCGAGCGTCACGGCGCGGCGCACGCGTGCGGGGGACTGCGCACACAGCGTGTACGTGATCGCCCCGCCCCAGTCGTGGCCGACGACATCGGCCTGGCCACCGAGCTGATCGATCAGCGCGCTTGCATCGGCGGCGAGCGTCTCGATGTCGTACGGGCCGACGCGCGGCGACGGTGCGTAGCCGCGCGGCGACGGTGCGTAGCCGCGCAGCCAGGGTGCGACGACGCGGTGCGTGCGCGCGAGTGCCTCGAGAAACGGCGTCGCGGTCGGCGGATGATCCGGGAAGCCGTGCAGGTAGACGAGCGGTGGCGCGGTGCGATCACCACCGACGAGGGCGTGGACCTCGCCGACCGGCAGCGCGAACGTCGCGCGATCGAGTGGCATCAGGGAGCGAGGCCGCCGGGACCGACGGCCGCCTGGAGCCGGCTCTCGAGCTCGGAGAGATCCGTCGACGGCACGCGATCCGTGCGCCACGAGAACCGCACGGCGTTGCCCTTGAGGTCGTGCCGGAACGCCTTGGTACCGAGGAGCGAGATCATGTCGAAGTAGACGTCCATCAACGCGCCCTGCCCCGCGAACTGGCCGCGCACGCTGTCGCCGATGTTGCCGATGTACATCTTGCCCATCGTGATCCAGCCGTCGACGACGGCGGCGGTCGGGGCGGGCGCGAGCGCGAGCTCGACCTGCACGTCCAGCGAGCGCTTCGAACCCATCAGCTTCATCAGCGGATCGGCCTCGGCGGTCTCGGGCGCACCCACGGCGAACCTCGCCTTCTCGATCTTGAAGCCCGGGAGAAAGTCGCGCGGGCCGACCGCGCCGATGATGCAGCGGCCGTGGGTGTCGGCGAGCACCGCCTCGGTCTCCTTCACCTTCGCGAGGCCCACCGCGGCGTCGGCGATCGATGCGAGCGGATCGAGGTCCGCGTTCTTGCCGTCGATGCCGCCGATGAACACGACATGGGTCGCCTTGCCGGACTCCTGCGACCACCGATCATCGGGGAGATCGCCGGCCCACTGGATCGGCACCACGCGGACGTGAATCGTCCGCGGCCCGTTCACGCCAGGCGACTCGATCTGGTAGTGGCCCTTGCCGAGATCCTTCGGCGGCGAAGCCGGGACGAGGAGCTTCAGCACCTCGGCCATCTTCTCGGGATGCGCGAGGTTCGCGGCGACGTACATGCACGGCGAGCCGCCGCAGTCGTAACCGCCGATCGCCGCGAGGTCGCGACCGAGATCGATGCCACCGGCGGTCATCGCCGGGATCACGTTCGGGCTCAGCTTCTCGAACGCCTCGCCGGCCGTCTTGGTGCCCGTCAGGCTCATCACGGCGCGATAGCAGGCGAAGTTCATCTCGCCCCACCACGCCGCGCTGTTCGGCGCGACGAAGGTGACGCTGTGCGTGACCACCGGGCCGACGCTCGGGCCGTCGATCTTCTTCGGCGGCGGCAGCTTTACCGGCGCCACACCATCCGAGCCGGTGGCTCCCGAGGTCTCGGACTTCTTGCACCCGACGAGGGCGAGCACGACCACCAGCACATGACCCATTCGCATGGCCGTACCGTGCCACAATCGTGGCGTGACGTGGCGCTTCGCCCTGGTGGTCCTGACGGCGTGTGGTGCCGCCGCGCCGCCACCACGGCTCGAGCCGCCACCGCAGCCAGCGGTCGCCGCGACGGTGCCGGAGCGGCCGGCGCCGATCACGGCGCGGTTCGATCTCGACGTGCCGAGCGCACCGACCAGCCTCGTGGTGCTCGGCGCGAAGCTGTTGTGGACCGATAGCCTCGGCGCGATCTGGTCGATGCCGAGCGATGGCAGCGCCGCCGCCGTGCAACTCAGCGACGCCCAGCACCCGAACTTCGCGTTCCACCTGTTCCGCGCGGGCGAGCAGGTGTTCGCCACCTCGCGCGGGGACCTCCTCCGCGTCGAGGCCGACGGCAACGTCCGCGCGCTCGGCGTGAAGGGCCTCAAGGATCTTCCGGAGGAGTCCGCCGGCGATGCGAGCGGGCTGTACATCACGGTGTTCAAGCGCACCGAGGTGCTGCGCGTGCCCGCCGCCGGCGGTGCGACGAAGAAGCTCGCAGACGTCGCGCGTGGCGTGCTCGGGATCCACGGCGCCACCCTCTACGCGGCGAGCTACACCGGCGGAACGCTCGTCGCGATTCCAACGACGGGCGGTGCGGCGAAGCTGATCGCGTCGAACCTTCCGCGCCCAACCTCGGTCGCCGCCGACGCTGCCGCAGTCTATGTGTACTGCGAGCGCGACGAGGCAGTGCGCCGGATCGATCTGGCCGATGGCGGCGTCCACGTGATCGCGCGCGAGCTGACGAACAGCGACGACATCGTCGCCGACGGCGCCCACCTCTACACGTTCACCTGGGGCGCGCGCCCCGGGCTCGTCCGGCTGTGGAAGGATGGCTCCCACGCCGCGCAGCGGCTCACCACGGACCTCGCGACGCCGAACAAGGTCGCGATCGATGCCGACGCGGTCTACGTTTCCAGCCGTGATCAGCGACGGATCGTCAAGCTGATCAAGGCGGCCCTACCCCAGCCGTAACCCAGAGACTCCGGCGATTCCTGCCACTTCCCGCGCGGGCACCCGCACTAGCGACGGATGCGGATCCTGGTGGTCGTCTCCGCCCTCGCGGCCTTGGCTGCCTGTGGCGACAATCTGATCTCGAGCTCGGAACCCGCACAGGTGACGGTCAGCGCCGTCACCGGCTCCACCAGCGAGAGCGGTGGGCAGGCGTCGTTCTCCATCGTGCTCGCGACCGAGCCGTTCGCCGACGTGGTGTTCGGGATCAGCTCGAGCGACGT